>CAYRHV010000107.1:0-3193 GCA_964424045.1 uncultured Ottowia sp.
AAGGCGACGATGCCGATGCGGCCCACGCGCGCGGTTTCGCGCAGCATGACCTCGGCGTTGCGCAGATGCTGCAGGGTGTTGATCTGCAGCACGACGTCGAAGCTCTGGTCGGCGAAGTGCCGCAGGCCCTCGCGCAGGTTGACCTGCAGCACGTTGACGCCGCGGCGCACGCAGGCCAGCACGTTGGCGTCGTCGATCTCGATGCCGTAGCCGGTGCAGCGCCGGGCCTGCTGCAGCCGCTCGAGCAGGGCGCCGTCGCCGCAGCCGAGATCCAGCACGTGCGCGCCCTCGGGCACCATGCGCGCGATGTGGTCGAGCACGGTCGGTTCGCTCACTGGACTGCCCTCCGTCCTGCGGACTGCGGGTGCGAGCGCCTTCGGAGCAGCCGGGCGGCGCTCATGACCGGCCCCCGGCGATGCGCTCGAAGTAGGAGCGCACCACGTTCAGATAGCGCGCGTCGTCGAGCAGGAAGGCGTCGTGCCCGTGCGGCGCGTCGATCTCCGCGTAACTGACGTCGCGCCGGTTTTCCAGCAGGGCTTTCACCATCTCGCGCGAGCGCGCGGGCGGAAAGCGCCAGTCGGTGGAAAAGCTGACCAGCAGGAACTTCGCCCGCGTGACCTCGAACGCGCGCGTCAGGTCGCCGCCGTGCGCGCGCGCCGGGTCGAAGTAGTCGAGCGCGCGCGTGATCAGCAGGTAGGTGTTGGCGTCGAAGTACTCGCTGAACTTGTCGCCCTGGTAGCGCAGGTAGCTCTCGATCTGGAACTCGACGTCCTGGGTGCTGAACTTGTAGCCATTGGCGTTCTGCGCCACGGCCTCACGCAGCTCGCGCCCGAACTTGGCGTTCATCACGTCGTCGGACAGGTAGGTGATGTGGCCGATCATGCGCGCGATGCGCAGGCCGCGCCGGGGCAGCACGCCGTGACGGTAGAAATGGCCGCCGTGGAAGTCCGGATCGGTCACGATGGCGCGCCGCGCCACCTCGTTGAAGGCGATGTTCTCCGCCGACAGGTTGGGCGCGCTGGCCACCACCACGGCGTGGCGCACGCGCTCCGGATACTGCAGCGTCCAGGACAGCGCCTGCATGCCGCCCAGGCTGCCGCCCATGACGGCGGCCAGCCGTTCGATGCCGAGCGCGTCCAGCAGCCGCGCCTGCGCCTCGACCCAGTCCTCCACCGTGACAACCGGAAAGTCGGCACCGTAGACCTCGCCGGTGTCCGGGTTGCGGTCCATCGGGCCGGTGGAGCCGAAGCAGGAGCCGGGGTTGTTGACGCCGATGACGAAGAAGCGTTCGGTGTCCACCGGCTTGCCGGGGCCGATCATGTTGTCCCACCAGCCCTCGCTGCGCTCCTGGCCGGCATAGACGCCGGCCACGTGGTGCGAGGCATTGAGCGCGTGGCAGATCAGCACTGCGTTGTCGCGCGCGGCGTTGAGCGTGCCGTAGGTCTCGTAGGTCAGGCTGTAGTCGCGCAGCGCGGCCCCGCTCTGCAGAGGCAGCGGGGCCTCGAAATGCAGGGTCTGCGGCTGGACGACGAAGGACATGGCAATGAAAAACCCGGCTCGCCAAACTCGGGACCGGGTGCTGCGCGGGCTCGGATTTAGCGGAATTTGTTGAGCGCCCGCAAGCTGAGGCAAATCGGCGCTGGATGGGGGCAGTATAGCGGCAGGCCCGGTGCCGTGCGCCATCCCCATGATCACGGAGCGGTTGCGGGCGCAACCCGGCCCCGCAAGCAGCCTGCTTCAGTCCCAGCCGAGCAGCACGCCGCCGCCCAGGAGCATGAAGATCGCCGCCGAGACCCCGTGCACGCGCCGCAGCGGCAAGCGGCGCAGCAGCCGGTCGCCGAACCAGACCACCGGCAGGTTGGCCATCATCATGCCCAGCGTCGTGCCGGCCACCACCAGCAGCCAGGGCTCGAAGCGCGCCGCCAGGGCCACCGTGGCGATCTGTGTCTTGTCGCCCATCTCGGCCAGGAAGAAGGCCAGCAGCGTGGCGGCAAACACGCCGAAGCGCGGCACGGACGTGGCCCCCTCGCCCTCCAGCCGGTCGGGGATCAGCATCCAGGCGCCCATGGCGATGAACGACAGCCCGAGCCCCCAGCGCAGCGCCTGCGCTCCCAGCAGCGTGGTCACCCAGTTGCCCAGCACACCCGCCAGCGCATGATTGGCCAGTGTTGCAACCAGGATACCAATGGCAATCGGCCAGGGACGGCAAAAGCGTGCCGCCAGCACCAGTGAAAGAAGCTGGGTTTTGTCGCCCATTTCAGCAAGCGCGACAATTCCAGCCGAGATCAGAAAGGCGTCCATGCCAGGTTGGTGCGCTGCCCCATGCGTCTTCGTGCGCCAGGCAAAGTCTCCGGATCATTGAATTGACTGGCTGAACAGCTCCGGAATCAGGAGCATGGGCGAAAGTGGTCCGACTTCGCACGAGCTCCGCATTGTAGGGGCGCGGGGTGCCGGGATCGGCCACGACAAGGCCTCACGGCCAATTGCCTTGGGTGGTGTATGGTTATTTTCCCTAGGCTTGACTGACGGGTTTATGCCGCATAATCCCGCGGGTGCGCAATCGCGTACTGTTTTTGAACCTGCGGTGAAAGCAGTCAGTTTCCCTTCGGGCGCAGCCCCACGAAGCTCTGTCGAAGGCGTTTTCCGGACTCCATCGCTTTTTCTTTGTCAATGAGGAGTCCCAGTTCGATGGGCAACAAGCTATACGTGGGCAACCTGCCCTATTCCGCGCGCGATGGAGACCTGGAGCAGGCCTTCGGCCAGTTCGGCGCCGTCACCAGTGCCAAGGTCATGATGGAGCGCGACACCGGCCGCTCCAAGGGTTTCGGTTTTGTCGAGATGGGCAGTGACGCCGAGGCGCAGGCTGCCATTGCCGGCATGAACGGCCAGCCGATGGGCGGCCGCAACCTGGTCGTCAACGAAGCGCGCCCCATGGAACCGCGTCCCCCGCGCAGCGGTGGCTACGGCGGTGGCGGTGGTGGCGGCTACGGTGGCGGCCGTCGTGAAGGCGGCGGTGGCTATGGCGGTGGCGGTGGCGGTGGCGGCTACGGTGGTGGCGGTCGTCGTGAAGGCGGCGGTGGCTACGGTGGTGGCGGCGGTCGTCGTGAAGGCAGCAGCTACGGCGGACAGCGCGAAGGGGGCCGCAGCGATGGCCAGGATGGGCACTTCCGCAGCCCCTACGGAACCGGGCCGC
>CAYRHV010000107.1:3293-5277 GCA_964424045.1 uncultured Ottowia sp.
GGCCGCAGCGATGGCCAGGATGGGCACTTCCGCAGCCCCTACGGAACCGGGCCGCGCGGCGGCGGCGGTCGTCGTGGCGGCGGCGAAGGCCATGGCAGCGGCGGCTACGGCGAATACTGAACCGCAGCAAACCAACCCCACAAGGGCTCCTGTCGGAGCCCTTGTTTCGTTCGGGTCACCAGCCGGCCACGGGGCTCAGTGCGGCGGCCGATCCTCGCGCGCCTTGCGCGGACGGCCGGCGAGCAGGCGGTCCAGCCAGGCGTCCGGCAGCACCCGCAGCAGCCGCGCCACCACCGCCATCTGCCAGGGAATGACGCGCCAGCTCGTGCCCGCCGCGATGGCGCGTTGCGCGCGCTCGGCAAAGGCCTCCGGCGTGAGCATGAAGGGCATCGGGTAGCGGTTGCCGCGCGTCAGCGGCGTGTCGACCCAGCCCGGCAGCAGCGTCACCACGCGCACGCCGCTGGCGCGCAGTTCGCCGCGCAGGCTCTCGCAATAGGCCACCACCGCCGCCTTGCTGGCGCAGTAGGCGCCGTGGCCCGGCAGGCCACGAATCGCCGCCACGCTGGCGATGCCCACCAGCCGGCCGCTGCCGCGCTGGCGCATGGGTTCGATGAATGGGTGGAAGGTGGCTGCCAGGCCGAGGTTGTTGACGGCGAAGGTGCGCGCCATCACGTCGAGGTCGGCGCGCTCGGCGCTGTCCATGCCGACGCTGATGCCGGCGTTGGCGATCACCACGTCGGGCACGCCCTGCTCGGCCAGGCAGGCGCGGGCTGCGGCGATGATGCTGTCGAGGTCGCTCACGTCGGCGGCGTGGACGAAGCAGCTCGCCGTCGGCAGGCCCAGCTCTTCGCGCCAGGCCTGCAGCTCGGGAAGGCGCCGCGCCACCAGCGCCAGGCGCCAGCCAGCCGCCGCATAGCGCGCGGCCAGCGCCCGGCCGATGCCGCTGGAGGCGCCGGTGATGAAGACCAGGGGCGCCAGCGCCATGCGGCTACCGTGTGGCCGTCGGCTGCAGCAAGCCCCGCACGTTGCCGCGCAGATCGGCGACGCCGGTCTCGGCGTCGTAGTCGAGCGCATCGCCGGTAAAGCGATCGGCACCGCGCGTCAGCTCGACCGGCTGGTCGGAGCGCACGCGCCTGGCCTGCGGCCAGGCCTGCAGGTAGGGGCCGCGGAATTCGAGTTGCGGCACGACGCCGCCATCGGGCCGCTGACCCGGCTCGCGCACCACCTGCGCATCGCCATGCAGCTCGATCTCGCTGCCGTCGCCGTTGGACAGGCCCTGGTTGGCCCGGCCCGTGGTCAGCAGGCCGGCCTCATCGTAGGAGCGCATGCGCGGCTCGCTCAGCTCGTAGGTGTCGGTATCGGGGTAGTGGTGGCCGGTACGGCCCCGCAGCTCGGTCTTCAGCCGCCCCTCGAGGTCGAAGTTGCGCACCGTGAAGTCGTGCAGTTCATAGTCCGGCTCGTGCACCGCCGGCCGTTCGATGCCGGGCACCCGGAAGCCGGCCGTGCTGCGCACCAGCCACCAGGTGCCGAGCGCGAACAGCATCATCAGCACCGCCGGCAGCCAGGTCGACACCTGGTCCATGCCGCGGCGCCACAGGCGGCGCGCGTTCACGACCGCTCCCGGTCGCTGTCCTCGAGCAGGCGACGGTAGTGGCCGCCGGCGGCCAGCAGCAGGTCGCACAGCTCGCGCACCGCACCCTGGCCACCGGGGGCACGGGTCACGTGGCTGGCGACGGCGCGCACCTCGGGGTGGGCGCCCGGCGGTGCGCAGGCAAAGCGGGCACGCCGCAGCAACGGCAGGTCGGGCCAGTCATCGCCGATGGCCGCGGCCTGGCTCCAGTCGACCTGCAGCTCCTGCAGCAGGGCCTGGGCCGCCGGCAGCTTGTCCTCGGTGCCCAGGCGCAGGTGCGTCAGCCCCAGTGCCGACAGGCGCGTGCGCAGGGCGGCCGAATCGCGCCCGGAAATCACGGCCGGCACGATGCCG
>CAYRHV010000107.1:5377-7277 GCA_964424045.1 uncultured Ottowia sp.
ATCACCTTGGCCTGCATCAGGTCGTGGGTGTTGAGGGCGCCCACGACGCGCCCCGCCTCGTCCACCGCCAGCAGCACCGAGATGCGGTGCTTCTCCATCAGCTCGGCGGCGCTGGCGGCCAGCACGTCGTCGCGAATGGTGCGCGGGTCCGGATGCATGACCTCACGCGCGCTGAGCGCACGCAGGTCGCGCCCGGTCTCGACCAGGCGGCGCAGGTCGCCGTCGGTGAAGATGCCGAGCGCGTGCCCCTCGGCGTCGGTGACGGCCGAGGCACCAAGGCCCTTGCGCGTCATCTCGCGCATGAGTTCGCTGAACGAGGCCTCGAGCGGCACGTGCGGCACCTCATCGCCGGTGCGCATGATGTCGGTCACGCGTGTCAACAGGCGCCGTCCGAGCGCACCGCCCGGGTGCGAGCGCGCGAAGTCCTCGGCCTTGAAGCCGCGCGCGTCCAACAGCGCCACCGCCAGCGCGTCGCCCAGCGCCAGCTGCGCCGTGGTGCTGGCCGTGGGCGCGAGGTTGAGCGGGCAGGCCTCCTTCTCGACCCCGCTGTCCAGCACCACGTCGGCGTGGCGCGCCAGGGTCGACTGCGGGTGGCCAGTCATGGCCACCAGCGACGCGCCCAGGCGCCGCACCAGCGGCACGACGACGTTCAGCTCGTCGCTCTCGCCGCTGTTGGAAATCGCCAGCACCACGTCGACCGGCTTGATCATGCCGAGGTCGCCATGACTGGCCTCGGCCGGGTGCACGAACATGGCCGGCGTGCCGGTGGAGGCCAGGGTGGCGGCGATCTTGCGCCCGACGTGACCGCTCTTGCCGATGCCCATGACGACCACGCGCCCGCGCACCGCCAGCATCAGCGAAACCGCGCGCGTGAAGCCTTCGCCCAGCCGGCCCTTGAGCCCCAGCAGCGCGTCGGATTCGATGTCCAGCGTCTGGCGCGCCAGCCGCAGGGCCTGTTGCGGGTCAAAAATCATGGTTTTGATTTTATCGGTGCACCCGGGAACGGCGCGCCGGCCCTACCATTGCACATGAGCTCGCTCGAGCTGACCCTGCTCTACCTGCTGGCCGCGGTGCTGGGCGTGACGCTGTGCCGCGGCTTTCGCCTGCCGCCGATCCTCGGCTACCTGCTGGCGGGCGTGCTGATGGAGCCCCACACCCTGGGCCTGGCGTTCGGCCAGGACGCCGAAAGCATCCGCCAGCTGGGTGAATACGGCGTCGTGTTCCTGATGTTCGTGATCGGGCTCGAGTTCAACCTGCACAAGCTGCGTGCCATGCGCCGGCACGTCTTCGGGCTCGGGCTGTCGCAGGTGCTGGCCACCATGCTGCTGGCGTCCCTGGGCACGCTGCTGCTGGCCTGGTTGCTGCCGGGACTGTGGCGCGTCGGCTGGCAGGCCGCGCTGGCGCTGTCGGGGGCGCTGGCGATGAGCAGTACCGCCATCGTGGTGAAGATGATGGCGGACCGGCTGGAGCTGGAAAGCGAGCACGGCCAGCGCGTCATGGGCGTGCTGCTGCTGCAGGACCTGGCGGTGGTGCCGCTGCTGGTGCTGATCCCGGCCCTGGGCTCGCCGCCCGAGCAGCTGCTGTCGGAACTGGGCCTGGCGGGCCTGAAGGCCGCACTGGTGGTCGTGCTGCTGCTGTGGGGCGGGCAGCGCGTGATGCGCTGGTGGCTGACCCTGGTGGCACGCCGGCGCAGCCAGGAGCTGTTCATGCTGAACCTGCTGCTGCTCACGCTGGGGCTGGCCTGGCTGACCGAGCAGGCCGGGCTGTCGATGGCGCTGGGCGCCTTCATCTGCGGCGTGCTGATTTCCGAGACTCAGTACAAGCTGCAGGTGGAGTCCGAGATCCGGCCCTTCCACGACGTGCTGCTGGGCCTGTTCTTCATCACCATCGGCATGCTGCT
>CAYRHV010000108.1:0-7251 GCA_964424045.1 uncultured Ottowia sp.
GCTCCATGTAGCCGAAGCTGGTGGTGAAGATGATGTCGTTGCCCTGGCGCGCCAGGTCGCGCAGCACACGCTCGGCGTCGTTGCCCTCGGCCACGTTCTCGACGTAGCTGGTCCGGACCTGCTCGCCCAGGGCCTGCTGCACCGCCAGGCGCGCGACTTCGTGCTGGTGCGTCCAGCCGACGTCGGTGACCGGCGTGACGTAGATCCAGGCGGCGCGCGTGGGGGCGGGTGGCGTGGGTTCGCGGGCCTGCAGGGGGGCCAGAAGACAGGCGGCCGCAAGCGCGGCCACGAGGTTTTTGTACATGGTTGTCCTCGACATGGCTCCGGGACGGTTGGCGCGCGACCTGGAGCAACGGTCGGCGCGCCGGGCATTGTCGCACCCGGGCTCGGTCGCGCGCTGCGGCTGCGGGGAAATCCCGTGGCGCCAGGGGGTGCGAATGACTACCATGACGCGGGGCTGCGGCCGGCGGCGCACGCGGCCCGTTCGCGGGAGCCCGATGCCATGCAACTGCCGTTGCAAGTCGATCCGGCCGCAGGCAGGAGCCTGCAGCTGCAGATCGCCGACCAGATCCGGCAGCTGATCCTTGACGGTCGGCTGGTCGCCGGTGCGCGCATGCCGGCAACGCGCCAGCTGGCGCAGGATCTGGATGTCTCGCGCAACACCGTGCTGGGGGCCTTCGGGCGCCTGATTGCTGAGGGCTTCCTGGTGGCGCGCGAGCCGACCGGCACCTTCGTGGCCGAGCAGCTGGCGCCGCAGGGGCCGGCCCTGCTGCCGCTGGTGCAGGCCGCGCCCAGTCCGGCGGCCGAGCGCCGGCGCCGGCGGCGGCTCAAGTTCCGCAGCGAGGCGCACGACCTGGAGGCGCCTTGGGGGCAGGAGGTCGAGTTCGACTTCTGGGTCGGGCGCCCCGATGCGCGGCTGTTTCCGTTGCGCCACTGGCGGGCGCTGCTGATGCGCCGGCTGCAGGGTGGCGCGCGACACCTGTGCGACTACGGCGACCCACAGGGCGTGCTGGCGCTGCGCGAGGCGATCTCGGCGCATGTGGGCGCGACGCGTGGCATTGCCGCCGATCCGGCGCGCATCCTGGTGACCAACGGCATCCAGGAGGGACTCAACCTGCTGGCCTGGCTGCTGATCGCGTCGGGCGTCGAGGTGGCGGTGGAAAACCCCTGCTACCGCGGTGCGGCGCACGTGTTTGCCGGCCACGGCGGAACGCTGCGGCCGGTGCCGGTGGATGGCGACGGCCTGGTGTGCGAGGCCCTGCCGGCGTCGGCGGCGCTGGCCTACGTGACGCCGTCGCACCAGTATCCGCTGGGCTCGACGCTCTCGCTGCCGCGCCGCGAGGCCCTGCTGGCCTGGGCCGCGGCGACCGGGGCCTACGTGGTCGAGGACGACTACGACTGCGATTTCTTCTACGACGGCACCCCGCTGCCGGCGCTCAAGAGCCTGGATCGCAACGGCCAGGTGATCTACCTGGGGACCTTTTCCAAGAGCCTGGGCGCCGGCCTGCGCATCGGCTACATGGTGCTGCCGCAGGAGCTGTGCGAGCCGGCGCGCAATGCCAAGGCGCTGCTCAACAGCTGCCAGCCCTGGCTGGGCCAGGCAGCGCTGGCCGACTTCATCCACGAGGGCGGCTACGGCGAGCACCTGCGCCGCCTGCGCCAGCTCTACGCGGCGCGTCGCAACCACCTGTGCGCGGCGGTGCTGCACGGCCTGCCCGAGTGGCGCTGCAGCGGCGAGGGCGGCGGCATGCACCTGGTGGTGCAACTGCCCGAGCACGGGCCCGATGCGCGGGCGGTGGAAGCCCTGGCGCGCGCGCAGGGCGTCGGCGTCTACGGCATCACGCACGGCAATGCGCGCCTGTGGGACGAGGGCGGCGGCGAGCGGCTGCGCCGCGTGCTGCTGCTGGGCTACGCGGCCCTGACCGAGACCGAGGTCAGCGAGGCCATGCTGCGCCTGCGCCGGGCCGTCGGGGCCGGCGCCTGATCACTCGATCGCGATGCGCAGCGCCCAAGCGGCGGCCCAGGGCGCGAGAAACAGCGCCAGCGCCAGCATCGCCCCCAGCAGCGAGAGCTGGGCCGAGACCGCGAGGCCGGCCAGGCTGGCTTCCACCGCGCCGGCCCCGAACACCAGCACCGGCACGTAGAGCGGCAGCACCAGCAGCGCCAGCAGCACGCCGCCGCCGCGCAGTCCCAGGGTGAGCGCGGCCATGATGGCGCCGATCAGGCTCAGCAGCGGCGTGCCGAGCAGCAGCGAGAGCACCAGCACGCCGATGGCCGCGCCGTCGAGGTCGAACTGCAGCGCCAGCAGCGGCGACAGCAGGGCCAGCAGCAGGCCCGAGCCCAGCCAGTGCGCGCCGATCTTGGCCAGCACCAGCAGCGGCAGGGGCGCAGCCGCCAGCAGCAGCTGCTCCAGCGTGCCGTCCTGATGGTCGTCGGCAAACAGGCGCGGCAGCGACAGCAGGGTGGCCAGCAGGGCCGCGACCCAGATCACGCCCGAGGCGAGCCGGCGCAGCAGGGCCGGCTCCGGCCCGATGCCGAGCGGAAACAGGCTCACCACGAGGAAGAAGAACACCAGCGCCGCCGCGGTGTCGGCCTGGCGCCGCAGGGCGATGCGCAGGTCGCGCATGAACAGCACGCGCAGGCTGGCCAGGGTGCCGGTGCGGCGCAGCGCGGGTGGCGTCGACGCAGCCGGCTTGGCGGCCGAGCGGTCGGTGCTCATAGCGCGAGGGTGAATTGCGGCACGGCGGCCGGCAGCGCCACGTCCTGGTGGCTGGTCAGGGCGACGATGCCGCCGCCCGAGACGTGCCGGCTGATGAGCGACACCAGCCAGGCGCTGGCCGCGCTGTCGAGCGCGTTGAAGGGTTCGTCCAGCACCCACAGCGGCGCCGTGCCCGAGAGCACCAGTCGCGCCAGCGCCACGCGGCGGCGCTGGCCCTGCGACAGGATGCGCACCGGGGCCTGTTCGCGTCCGGCCAGGCCGGCCTCTCGCAAGGCGGCGCGCGCCGCCTCCGTGGACGGCGCCAGGCCGGCCAGCGCCAGCGCGACCTGCAGGTTCTCCAGCGCCGACAGCTCATCCTTGAGTGCCGCCGCGTGGCCGATGTAGACCAGCTCCCGGCCGAACTCCTCGCGCAGGCGCGAGACCGCCTGGCCGCGCCACAGCACGCGCCCGCTGCGGGGCGCCAGCAGACCGCAGATCATGCGCAGCAGGCTGGTCTTGCCGGCACCGTTGGCGCCTTCGATGCGCAGCAGCTGGCCGGGCGCGATGGCCAGGTTCAGGCCGCTGAACAGGGTGCGCCCCGAGCGCACGCCGTGCAGGTCGTCCAGCCACAGGCCGGCCGCCGGCCCGGCGCCCGCGGGGCCACTGCCGGCGCCGGGGAGCGGGGTCGGCATCAGCGTCCGACCACGCGGTCCAGCACCACGCGCACGTCCTGGCTGCCCAGCGCGACGCCCTCGACGCTGCCCTCGATGTCGCCCGGCTGCGCGTTCGCGCTGCCCAGGCGCGAGATGCGGGCGACGATGTTGACGCGCTGGTAGCGCGACAGGGCCAGGCCCTCGGCCATGGCGCTGCTGTCGTCGAGCCGGAACGCCACCGGCCAGCCGCCGGCGCGCGTGCGCATCGCGGCCAGCGGCATGGGCGGGCCGCTTTCGGCGCGCGCGAACACGAACAGGGTGTCGGTGGGCGCGACCTGGCTGGCCAGGGCGCCGGCGATCACCACGTTGCCACGGATCTCGGGCACGGCCGCGGCCGCCGCCGGGGCGGCCGTGGTGCGGACCGCCGGCAGCTCGCCCTGGGCGCGGGCGATCCATTCGCCGATGCGGGCGCGATCGTCCGAGTCCTCCGGCAGCTGTGCCTCGAGCCGGCGCCAGTGCGCGACCGCGGCTTCGCGCTCGCCGCGCTGCAGGGCCGCCAGGCCGGCGAAGGCAAGCGCGTTCAGGTTGTTCGGATCGAGCTGCAGCGCGCGCTGCACCAGCTGCTCGGGCTCGCCCGAGAGCTGGCGGTTGCTGGTGGTGGCCAGCGTGTTGGCGTATTCGACCCAGAGGTCGGGGTTGTCGGCCTGCAGCGTGGTCGCCTTGCGGTAGGCCTCGAGCGCGTCGCTGGTGCGCCCGACCTGGAAGTAGGAGCGCGCCAGCAACACCCAGCCCTCGGCGTCGTTGCCGTCCTGCGCCAGGCGCGCCGACAGCGCCGTGATGGCCGCGTCCTGCGGCGGGTGGTCGGGCTGCGCGGCCAGCTGCGGCCGGCTCTTGCCGCTGATGCCGTCCGGCTCGCCGACGCCGGTGTAGAGCACGGCGACCCCCAGCGGCAGCACGATGGCGGTGGCCAGCGCGGCGCCCCAGTTGACGCGCAGGCTGGCGCCTTCGTCGGCCTGGGCCTGCTGCTGCGATTGCAGCGCCTGGCGTTCCAGCTCCTGGCGCGCGTGCGCGAATTCGGCCTCGTCCAGGGTGCCGGCGCGGCGTTCGGCTTCCAGCTCGCGCAGGCGGTCGGCGAGCACCGCCAGCGCCGGATCGTCGAGCCGCGCGCGACCGGACTGCCGCAGCAGCGGCACGATCACCAGCGCCAGCGCCAGCAGCACCATGGCGGCGGCCAGGACCATGAACAGCGTCATGGCGGCGTCTCCCCGGGCCGGCCCAGGAGCTGGCGCGCGCGCGCCGATTCCTCGGCGCTCAGGGTGGGTTCGGGCGCTTCGGTGGCGCGCCGGCGGATGGTGCGCCCCAGCACGGCGAGTCCCAGCAGCAGCAACAGGAACGGACCCAGCCACAGCAGCAGGGTGCGGGCGCCGAAGCGCGGCCGGTAGAGCACGAAGTCGCCGTAGCGGTCGACCATGAACTGGCGGATCTGCCCGGGCGACCGGCCGTCCTGCAGCTGGTGGCGGATCTGCTGGCGCAGGTCGACCGCAAGGTCGGCGTGCGAGGCCGCCAGGGTCTCGTTCTGGCACACCAGGCAGCGCAGCTCCTGCGCGATCGCCATGACGCGCGCTTCCAGCGCCTCGTCGGCGGCCAGCGGCGGGGCCTGGCGTGCCGCCAGCGCCGGGCCTGCCAGCAGCACCGCCAGGCACAGCGCGATGCGGGCGAGCCAGCGACTGGGGCGACGCTGAACAAGTCCCCGTGATGGGGCGCGCCCTGCATGGGGATGGGATGCAAGGCGCGAAGCGCAGCAATAGCCACCGCTATTGCGAGCATTTGCAACGCCGCAGACCGCCGCAGGCAGGGATGCGCAGCGCGCGAGGGACTTGTTCAGCGTTGCCCTATGCACCCAGTCGCCTCATCAGGGGCAGGATGGTTTCCTGCAGGGCCTGCTCGGTCACCGGCCCGATGTGCTTGTAGCGGATCACGCCGCTGCCGTCGATGATGAAGGTCTCGGGCACGCCATAGACGCCCAGGTCGATGCCGACCAGCCCTTCGGTGTCGGAGATCGATTCCAGGTAGGGGTTGCCGTGGCGCGCCAGCCATTCGATGGCGTTGTCGCGCTGGTCCTTGTAGTTCAGGCCGTACATCAGCACCGAGCCGCTGCGGGCGAGGTCGATCAGCACCGGATGCTCGATGCGGCAGGCCACGCACCAGGAGGCCCAGACGTTGAGCAGCCAGACCTTGCCGCGCATGGCTTCGGGCGTGAAGGTCTGCGCCGGCGCCGCCAGCTGCGGCAACTCGAAAGCGGGCAGCGGCTTGTCGATCAGCGGCGACGGCACTTCGCGCGGCTTGAGCGTCAGGCCGATGGCCAGGAAGGCGACCAGCACGCCGAACAGCAGCAGCGGCAGCAGGCCTTTTCTCATGGCGTCGCTGCCCCCGTCCTGGCCGCTGCTGCCACCGGGCGCGCCGGCGTCGGGGCCGGCTGCGGCTCGTGACTGGTGCGTCGGCGCAGGCGGTAGCGCCGGTCCAGCACCGCGATGAAGCCGCCCAGCGCCATCAGCAGGCAGCCGCCCCAGATCCAGTCGACGTAGGGTTTGTAATAAAGGCGCACGATCCAGCGCTGTTCGGTCAGGCGATCGCCGAGCGCGACGTAGAGATCGCGCGTGAGGCCGGTGTGGATCGCCGCTTCGGTCATGGGCGAGGTGTTGCGCCCCTCGGTGTAGACGCGGCGCTCGGGCCGCAGCGTGGTGACGGCGCGGCCGCTGTCCGTGGTCACGACCAGCATGGCGCGATCGGACCGGTAGTTGGGTCCGCGCAGCGGGTCCACGCCCTTGAACTCGAAGCGGTAGCCGGCCAGAGTGGCAGTTTCGCCGGGCTCCATGGTGACGTCCTTTTCGATCTCGTAGCCGTTCACCACGGTGACGCCGACGATGAACACCGCCACCCCCAGGTGCGCGAGCTGCATGCCCCAGTAGCTGCGCGGCTGCGCCGCCAGGCGCTGGCGCCACTGGGCGACCGGATGGCGGCGCAGCTTCTCGACCACGTTGAGCCCGGTGGTGGCGGTGATCCAGAAGGCCAGGAACAGCCCGAAGCCGACCAGCGGCTTCCAGCTGCCGAGCAGCCAGGGTGCGATCAGGGCCGCCGCCAGGCTCACGGCCAGGGCCCAGCGCAGGCGCCGCGCCAGCTCGAGGGCGCTGTCCTCGCGCCAGCGCGCCAGCGGGCCGACGCCGACCAGGAACAGCGCCGGCGCGATCAGCGGCACGAACACGGCGTCGAAGTAGGGCGGACCCACGGACAGCTTGCCCAGGCCGAGCGCGTCGATCAGCAGCGGATAGAGCGTGCCCAGCAGCACGGCGGCAAAGGCCACCAGCAGCAGCACGTTGTTGACCAGCAGCATGGACTCGCGCGACACCAGCGCAAAGCGCCCGCCCAGGCCGATGCGCGGCGCGCGCCAGGCAAACAGCGCCAGCGAGCTGCCCACCACCAGGGTGAAGAAGGCCAGGATGTAGATGCCGCGCGTCGGATCGGTGGCAAAGGCGTGGACCGAGGTCAGCACGCCGGATCGCACCAGGAAGGTGCCCAGCAGCGAGAGCGAGAAGGCGATGATCGCCAGCAGCGCCGTCCACATCTTGAAGGTGTTGCGCTTCTCGGTCACGGCCAGCGAGTGCAGCAGTGCGGTGCTGACCAGCCAGGGCATGAGCGAGGCGTTTTCCACCGGATCCCAGAACCACCAGCCGCCCCAGCCGAGTTCGTAGTAGGCCCAGACGCTGCCGATGGCGATGCCCAGCGTCAGGAAGCACCAGGACACCGTGGCCCAGGGCCGCGACCAGCGCGCCCAGGCGGCGTCCAGCCGCCCGGCCAGCAGGGCCGCGATGGCAAAGGCAAAGGCCACCGTGGTGCCGACGT
>CAYRHV010000109.1:0-7237 GCA_964424045.1 uncultured Ottowia sp.
TCAACGAAGGGGCTCAGAAGGCAAGGCGTTTGTTCATCGAACGACCTCACGCCACACGCACGCGCCTGCTGCATGCCCTTGAGCGGGTCTTCGGCCTCTTTCTTGGCCTCCAGCACGGCCACTGGCAGCGCGCGCGGCATGTCGCCCGCCTGCACGCACAACAGATAGTCGGTGCGCCCCGGCCCCTTGCGGCGGCGCCCCTTGGGGCCGGTGGGCTCGAATGGCGCGGGCGTGAGCACCGTTTCGAGCGTGACGCGGTCGCGGCTGACGTAGCCCTTCTCGCGCAGGACAGGATCGATGAGGTGGTAGCGGGTATCCGCCTCGTTCATGCTCTTGTGGGTCCCTCCGGGCGCCCGATGCCTCGGCCGCCCAGCCGCGCCACCTCTTGGCGCCGTGGCCCCTGGCAGCGGTTGTTGGTCACTTTGCAGGGGCGGAACACCTTGGCTTCGAACCGTGATTCACTATGCTTTAAGTAGCTGACCGCGCTTGCTGCTAGCGCGCTACAGCCATAGATCATTCAAATTCCCGTTCCAGATAACCGGCCGCCGTGCAAACGGTGATGCCCTGCCACGGGTGCAGGGCCAGCAGGTCGGCATCGCCGCTGACGATCGTGCGCGCCTCGGCGGCCAGCGCCAGGGCGAGAAACAGGTTGTCGTCCGCATCACGGCAGGCACCGGCCGCCTGTTCAAGGTGCTCGGCCTGAATTTCACAAACGCGAGCCTGCGCACGCACCATGTCCAGCAATTCCCGGCGCGTCGCCCACGAAGCGTAGCGGTCGAATTTGGAGTGCCGGAGCACGGCTTCCAATTCCAGCAGAGCCTGTTCGCAAGTGATCAGTGCGTCACGCCGCAGCGCCAACTCGAGTGCGCGGCGCGGTGTTGACGCGGTGCGCAGCGCGGCACTGATGAGGACGTTGATGTCGAAGACGACGTGGCGCGTCATGGCCGGCGCGCTTTGCGTTCAGCGCGCACTTCGGCGATGACCTGGGCGATCTCGTCTTCGGTGAGTTCAGGCACGCCAGCTGGACGCTCGGCATCGAGCTTGCGCCAGTAGTCCTGCAAATCACGCACGGCCTGCTCGCGCTGCCCGCGCGCCTCGGTCAGCAGCGCCATGTCTTGCACGCTGACGACGTAGCCGGCGGTGCGCCCATGGCGGGTGATGGCCACGGGCTCGCGCTGGGCCATGTCGAGCAACTGGCCAAAGCGGTTCTGGGCGTCGGCGGAGGTGACTTGTTGCATGGCGAATTCCATCAGATTTTCAGGATTTTGGCCATTTTAGCTAATTTGGCTAAATTGAACAATTTCTGGCAGACTGCCGAATCACACATCCACCTCCACCGCATCCCCGTGCAACTCCATCAGCTCGCGGCGCGCGGCGGCCTCGCCCTTGCCCATCAGCTTGGTGATCTCGGCGGCGGTGGCGGCGAAGCCGAAGGCGCCGAGCTGCACCAGCAGCAGGCGTCGGGTGTCGGGATTCAGCGTGGTTTCCCACAGCTGCTCGGCGTTCATCTCGCCCAGGCCCTTGAAGCGGCTCACGCTCCACTTGCCTTCGGCCACGCCGTCCTTGCGCAGCTTGTCGAGGATGCTGTTCAGCTCGGCCTCGTCCAGCGCATAGAGCTTGGCCGCCGGCTTCTTGCCGCGCGCCGGCGCATCGACGCGAAACAGCGGCGGACGCGCCACGTAGACGTGGCCGGCCTCGATCAGGCGCGGGAAATGGCGGAAGAACAGCGTCAGCAGCAGCACCTGGATGTGCGCGCCGTCGACGTCGGCATCCGACAGGATGCAGATCTTGCCGTAGCGCAGGTTGGACAGATCAGCCTCATCGTTGGGTCCATGCGGATCGACGCCGATGGCAACCGAGATGTCGTGGATCTCGGCGTTGGCGAACAGGCGGTCGCGATCGACCTCCCAGGTGTTGAGCACCTTGCCGCGCAGCGGCAGGATGGCCTGGGTCTCCTTGTCGCGCCCCATCTTGGCGCTGCCGCCGGCACTGTCGCCCTCGACCAGGAATACCTCGTTGTCGTTGAGGTCGCGGCTTTCGCAGTCGGTGAGCTTGCCCGGCAGCACCGCCACCCCGCTGCCCTTGCGCTTTTCGACCTTCTGCCCGGCGCGCTGGCGCGCCTGGGCGGTCCGGATGGCCAGTTCGGCCAGGCGCTTGCCCCACTCGACGTTGGCGTTCAGCCAGAGCTCGAACGCCGGCTTGACGAAGCCCGACACCAGGCGCACGGCATCGCGTGAATTCAGGCGCTCCTTGATCTGGCCCTGGAACTGCGGGTCCAGCACCCGGGCCGACAGCACGTAGCTGGCACGCGCGAACACGTCCTCGGGCATCAGCTTGACGCCCTTGGGCAGCAGCGCGTGCAGCTCGATGAAGCCCTTGACGGCCTGGAACAGGCCGTCGCGCAGACCGCTGTCGTGCGTGCCGCCGGCCGTGGTCGGGATCAGGTTGACGTAGCTCTCGCGCACCGGATGCCCGGCTTCGGTGAAGGCCACGGCCCATTGCGCGCCCTCGCCCTCGGCAAAGCTGTCGTCATCGGCATCGATCACGCCCTCGCCCTCGAACAGCGGCACCACGGGGTCGGCCGGCAGGCTCTGCTCCAGGTAGTCGCGCAGGCCGCCCTTGTAGAGCCAGCTCTGCGTGTCCTGCTTCTTCTCGTCCACCAGCTGCACCGCAACGCCCGGCAGCAGCACCGCCTTGCTGCGCAGCAGGTGCACCAGCTCGCCCAGCGGCAGCTGCACGCTGTCGAAATACTTCGCATCCGGCCACACGCGCACCGTGGTGCCGCGCTTGCGGTCGCCCTCGGCCTGCGGGCGCAGGGCCAGTGGCTGCACCACCCGGCCGCCCTCGAACACCATGGTCGCGACCTGGCCGTCGCGGTGGCTGGCGACCTCCATGCGCTTGCCCAGCGCGTTGGTCACCGACACGCCGACCCCGTGCAGGCCGCCGGAGAAGTTGTAGGCGCCGCCCTGCCCCTTGTCGAACTTGCCGCCAGCGTGCAGGCGCGTGAACACCAGCTCCAGCACCGGCGCCTGCTCCTCGGGATGCAGGCCGAACGGGATGCCGCGGCCCTCGTCCTCGACGCTGACCGAGCCGTCGGCGTGCAGGATGACGCGGATCTTCCGGCCGAAGCCGGCCAGCGCCTCGTCGGCCGAGTTGTCGATCACCTCGCCGATGACGTGCAGCGGGTTGTCGGTTCGGGTATACATGCCGGGCCGCTGGCGCACCGGCTCCAGGCCCTTGAGAACACGGATGGAGGCTTCCGCGTAGGCGGAAGACGCTGTGCTGGATTGGGATGCCATAAGCGCTGATTCTAGCGAGAGCTAACCCCAATAACTGGGTTTTGATACAGTAACCTGCAACGTTCCAGCCCATGCCTGAAGTCCGGTGACGCTGCGGACACGCCCTGCCACGGTTCACGCCCCTGCCGCCACGCCATGCCCGATCCAGCTCCGCCGCCCGGCCCCGCCCCTTCGCCCTGGGTGCGGCGGTTTGCCGCCCTCATCGCCCCGCAGGCCAGCGTGCTCGACCTCGCCTGCGGCGGCGGGCGCCACCTGCGCTGGCTCGCCGCACGCGGCCACCGCGTCACGGGCGTCGACCGCGACGCGGCGGCGCTGCAGACGCTGCAGGGCCTGGGCGAACTGATCCAGGCCGACATTGAAAACGGCCCCTGGCCCCTGCCGGGCCGGCGCTTCGGCGCCGTGGTGGTCACCAACTACCTCTGGCGGCCCCTGCTGCCGACCGTGCTGGCCAGCGTGATGGACGGCGGCGTGCTGATTTACGAGACCTTCGCCGCCGGCAACGAGACCGTGGGCCGGCCGGCATGTCCGGACTTCCTGCTCCAGCCGGGCGAACTGCTCGGCTGGTGCAACGCACCCGACTGGCGCGTGGTCGCCTACGAGGATGGCTTCCTGACGGCGTCCGAACGCTTCGTGCAGCGCGTCGCGGCCGTGCGGCAGGCGCCGGCGAAAAACCCGGGCCAGGCGCCGGAACGTTATCCGCTGGACGCGGTCTGACCCTGCAAGGTGTGTCGCGGCACCGACACTACAATTCATCTTTCGCGTCAGAGCACAGACCCGACCCCATGAGCATCCTCACTGGCAGCATCGTCGCCCTCGTCACCCCCATGCTGGAGGATGGCAGCGTCGACTACCCCACCCTGCGCAAGCTGATCGACTGGCACGTTGCCGAAGGCACGGACTGCATCAGCGTCGTCGGCACCACGGGCGAATCGCCCACCGTCAACGTCGACGAACACCAGGAGATCATCCGCGTCGCGGTCGAACAGGCCGCCGGCCGCGTGCCCATCCTGGCTGGCTGCGGCGCCAACTCCACGGCCGAGGCCATCGCCCTGGCGCGTTATGCGAAGAAGGTCGGCGCGGACAGCCAGCTGCAGGTCGTGCCCTACTACAACAAGCCGACGCAGGAAGGCCAGTACCAGCACTTCAAGGCCATTGCCGAGGCCGTGGGCGACCTGCCGATGGTGCTCTACAACGTGCCCGGCCGCACGGTGGCCGACATGCTGCCCGAGACCGTGCTGCGCCTGGCCGAAGTGCCGGGCATCATCGGCGTGAAGGAAGCCACCGGCAATCTCGAGCGCGCCCAGTGGCTGATCCGCGACGTGCCCGAGGGCTTTGCGGTCTATTCGGGCGACGACCCGACCGCCGTCGCCCTGATGCTGTGTGGCGGCCACGGCAACATCAGCGTCACCGGCAACGTGGCGCCGCGCCTGATGCACGAACTGTGCGTCGCCGCCGTCGCTGGCCAGCGCGACCAGGCGATGGCCATCCAGCGGCGCCTGATGCCGGTGCACAAGCTGCTGTTCGTCGAGGCCAACCCGATTCCGGTCAAGTGGGCGCTGGCCCGCATGGGCCGCTGCGGACCGACCCTGCGCCTGCCCATGACGCCCCTGACCCAGGCCAACCAGGCCCCGGTCGAGCAGGCGCTGCGCCAGGCCGGACTGCTTTGATGGTCTTCTGTCCCGACTTTCTGCCTGGCGCGCGCAACGGACGCGCCGGGGCTTCCCCCGCATGCAAGGAACCCACTCCGTGATCATCCTCCGACGACTCCCGGCCGCACTGCTGGGCACGACGCTGCTGCTGACCCTGGGCGCCTGCTCCGTGCTGGAGCCCGACAAGATCGACTACAAGAGCTCCGGCCGCGGCGTTTCGCTCGAGGTACCGCCCGACCTGACCCAGTTGCCGGGCCAGTCGCGCTACCAGGTCACCGGTGGCACCGTCACCGCCAGTGGCTACCAGGCCGGCCAGGTGGCTGCTGCCGGAGCCGCTTCGCCCACCGCATCCAACGCCATCGCCGACGTGCACTTCGTGCGCGAAGGTGGCGAGCGCTGGCTGCACGTCGACCGGCCGGCCGAGAAGCTCTGGGGCGAGGTGCGCGACTTCTGGCTCGACAGCGGCTTCCTGCTGGCTGTCGACCAGGCCAACATGGGCCTGATGGAAACCGACTGGGCCGAGAACCGCGCCAAGATCCCGCAGGACTTCATTCGCTCCACCCTGGGCAAGGTCTTTGATTCGCTCTACTCGACGGGCGAACGCGACAAGTTCCGCACCCGCATCGAGCGCAGTGCCAGCGGCGGCACCGACATCTACATCACGCACCGCGGCATGGAAGAGGTCTACACCACGGCCCGAAAGGACAACACGATCTGGCAGCCGCGCCCGCGCGACCCGGAACTGGAGGCCGAGTTCCTGCGCCGCCTGATGGTCAAGCTGGGCGTCTCGCAGGAAGAATCCAGGACGCTGCAGGCCCAAGCCGAAGCCAGCCAGGGCGCGCCGGCGCCGAAGGCGGCCGTGGTCGACGTCGGCGCCGCGCCGGCGGTGCAACTCGACGAGGATTTCGACCGCGCCTGGCGCCGCGTTGGCCTGGCGCTGGATCGCACCGGCTTCACGGTCGAGGACCGCGACCGCAGCAAGGGCGTCTATTTCGTGCGCTACATCGACCCGACGCTGGAGAAGCAGGAGCCCGGCTTCTTCGGCAAGCTGTTCGGCCGCGGCAGCGCGCCGCTGCCGACCAGCCAGTACCAGATCCAGGTGCGCGGCCAGGACGGCCGCAGCCTGGTGTCGGTGCAGGACAGCAAGGGCAGCGCAGCACCGACCGCCGACGCCCAGCGCATCACCCAGGTGCTCGCCGACGAGCTGAAATAAGCGGCCGATGCTGCGCTTTCGCAGCCTGGCCAGCGGCAGCGCGGGCAACGCCACCCTGGTCGAGGCCCGTGAAGGCCGCGGCCGGCCCACGCGCGTGCTGGTCGATTGCGGCCTCGGCTGGCGCCAGCTGCAGGCCAGCCTGGCGGCCCTGGGCCTGGGCCCGGCCGACCTCGACGCCATCTTCCTGACGCACGAGCACGGCGATCACGTGGGCTGCGCGCCCACCGTGTCGGCCCGCCACGGCGTGCCGATCTGGACCAGCGCCGGCACCCGCGCAGCCCTCAATGGTCAGCCGGCGGCGGCCTCGTTCCGGCTCGCCGCCGATGGCGAGGCGATCGCCATCGGCGCCCTGCAGCTGCAGCCCTTCACGGTGCCGCACGATGCGCGCGAGCCGCTGCAGTTGCGCTGCACCGACGGCGCGCGCAGCCTGGGCATCCTGACCGACCTGGGGCACGTCACGCCGCACGCCCTGGCCCGCCTGGCCGGCTGCCACGCGCTGATGCTGGAGAGCAACCACGAACCGGAGCTGCTCGCGCGCTCGGCCTATCCGGAGTTCCTCAAGCGGCGCATCGCGGGCGCGCACGGGCACCTGAGCAACGGCCAGGCCGCCGCCGCACTGGCCCAGCTGCGCCATGACGGACTGGGCGTCGTGGTGGCCGCCCACCTGAGCGAGCGCAACAACCAGCCGGTGCTGGCGCGCCGCGCCCTGGCCGAAGCCCTGGGCTGCGCCGAGCACGAAGTGCTGGTCAGCTCGCGCGCCGGCCTGGACTGGTTGACGGTGTAATACCGATTCGCATTCAGAAATATGACAAACGGCGCGGAACGCTGCGGCTGCAATCCACGACGTCGCAGTCATTGAAGCGCAGCGAGGTCATTCGTCATTTGTCATTTCGAACGCAAGTTCGTATGAGCGCCCATGAAAAATGCCCCCCAATGGGGGCGTTTTCATCTTGGGGCGGCCCGGCGATGAAAAAAGCCACCGGCGGGCCGGTGGCTTGCTCGCTGAAGGCGGGCCTGCCGCTCAGGACACGTTGCGCCGCGCCGCGCCGGTATAGAGCTGGCGCGGGCGCCCGATC
>CAYRHV010000110.1:0-7178 GCA_964424045.1 uncultured Ottowia sp.
CAGGCGGGCGGTACGGATCAGGGGCAGGCCGACCAGGGCCGTCGGATCGTCGCTGTGGATCGCCTCCAGCAGGGCGATGCCCAGGCCCTCGCTGCGCGCGCTGCCGGCGCAGTCATAGGGGCGCTCGGCCTGCAGGTAGCGCTCGATCTCGTCGTCGGCGAGTGCACGAAAGCAGACCTCGACCGGGGCCAGATCGCTTTGCTCGAAGCCGCTGGCCGCGCACACCACGGCCAGGGCGGTCTGGAAGATCACGGTCCGTCCGCTCATGCGCCGCAGCTGCCAGGTTGCGCGCTCGTGCGTGCCGGGCTTGCCCAGGGGCTCGCCTGCCAGGTCGGCGACCTGGTCGGCGCCGATCACGAGGGCCTCGGGCCGGCGCGCTGCCACCGCGCGCGCCTTGGCCAGGGCCAGACGCAGGGCGAGCGCGCGCGGCGTCTCCCCCGGCTGCGGGGACTCGTCCACCTCGGGCGCGTCGATCTCGAACGGCAGCCCCAGCCGGGCCAGCAGCTCGCGTCGGTAGCGCGAACTGGAGCCGAGCACCAGCGGTCGCCTGGGGGTTGCCTGCAATGCCATGGCGCTGATTCTCTTACACTGATTCCATGACTGCATTCCAGCCGCGCCGCCTTGATGTGGCGGCCTTTGCCCGCCAGGCGGGCCGCCTGTCCGGCCAGGCCCGGCTGCATGATTACGAGCGCCTGGCGCGCGAGAGCCACTCGCCCGACGCCGATCCGCCGGTGCACTGGAGCGTCCAGGGCGAACATCGGAGCGCGGTCGATGGCGTGCTGCGCCCGGCGCTGCACCTGCGCGCCCAGGTCGTGCTGGCGCTGAGCTGCCAGCGCTGCCTGGGCCTGGTCGAGGTGCCGCTGCAGGTGGACCGCCATTTCATCTTCGTGGCGGACGAGGAGACGGCAGCCGCCCTCGACGATGCCTCGGAGGACGACGTGCTGGCGCTGACGGATGATTTCGACCTGCAGGCGCTGATCGAGGACGAACTGCTGCTGGCGCTGCCGCTGGTGCCGCGCCATGAGTCCTGCCCCGAGCCGGTGCGTCTGAGCGCCGAGGACGCCGGCTTCCAGGCCGCCCAGGCGGAGGCACCTCATCCCTTCGCCGCCCTGGAAGCGCTCAAGGGCGACAAGTCCTCCCATTGACCTTCGGATGGCCGGCGGATGTGCGAACCCCTCCCATGCTGGCACGGACCGTGGCTCGGGTGCGACGCCGGACCAGCCCGGAACGCATGTGGACTGGCCTGGCTGCCTGGATGAAACAGGGCGTTCCAGCTATAATGAAAGGCTTTTCGCGCAGCGCCTGCTGGCCATTTGATGCCGTGCCTGCTGCTTGCGCGCAAGTCCCCGTTTGTCGTATCCGTTCGCCGGGCCTGCTGCCTGGCGAACCCAATGAATCGAGCAAGGAGCCGTCATGGCCGTTCAGCAGAACAAGAAGTCGCCCTCGAAGCGGGGCATGCATCGCTCGCACCAGGCGCTGGCCAAGCCCGGCATCGGGGTCGAGCCGACCACCGGCGAGACGCATCTGCGCCACCACATCAGCCCGGGTGGCTACTACCGGGGCCGTCAGGTCATCAAACCCAAGACCGAAGCCTGATCCAGCCCACGCCGCCGGGCCCCGGCGTGCGCACGGCGCGCGTCCCGGCCCGGGTTGCCGGCGCGTAGCCTGTCGAGCCCGGTTTGCGCGTGCGCGATTCCGGGCTCGATTCGTTTCCGTTTCCAGCCTTCCGGCTTCCATCTCCGGGCGGCAGCCCCTGCCGCATCCATCGTCAAGTCCCGCATGATCGTTCTCGCTGTCGATTGCATGGGCGGTGACCATGGTCCCTCGGTCACCCTGCCGGCGTGCCGCCAGTTCCTGGATCGCCACGCCGACAGCCAGCTGCTGCTGGTCGGTCGCCCCGAGGCCCTGTCGAGCTTCCAGCATGCGCGCGCGCGCGTCGTTGCCGCCAGCGAGGTGGTCGGCATGGACGACTCGGTCGAGACCGCCCTGCGCCGCAAGAAGGACTCGTCCATGCGCGTGGCGATCCAGCAGGTCAAGGACGGCGCCGCGCAGGTGGCGGTATCGGCCGGCAACACCGGCGCCCTGATGGCGATCGCGCGCTACCTGCTCAAGACCCTGGAGGGCATCGAGCGGCCCGCCATCGCGACCCAGATCCCGAACATGCGGGGTGGCGCCACCACGATGCTCGACCTGGGCGCCAACGTCGACTGCTCGGCCGAACATCTGCTGCAGTTCGGCTTCATGGGCTCGGCCCTGGTGTCGGTGCTCAAGGGCGACCCGCAACCCACGGTCGGGCTGCTCAACATCGGCGAGGAAGCAATCAAGGGCGGCGAGGAGATCAAGCGCGCCGGCGAGCTGCTGCGGGCCGCGGCGGCAGCGGGCGAACTCAATTTCGTCGGCAACGTCGAGGGCAACGACATCTTCACGGGCGCGGCCGACATCGTGGTGTGCGACGGCTTCGTCGGCAATGTGGCGCTCAAGACCATCGAGGGGCTGGCGTCCATGATCGGCGGTTTCCTGAAGGAAGAGTTCTCGCGCAACCTGTTCACCCGGCTGGCGGCGGTGGTTGCCTACCCGGTGCTGAAGGCGCTCAAGCGCCGCACCGACCACCGGCGCTACAACGGCGCGGCCCTGCTGGGCCTGCGCGGCCTGGTGTTCAAGAGCCACGGCTCGGCCGATGCGCTGGCTTTCGAACAGGCGCTCGAGCGCGCGTATGATGCGGCGCACAACCAGCTGCTGGATCGTGTGCGCGAGCGCATTGCCCATGCGGCGCCGGTGCTTGCGCCGCAAGCGGCGAGCGAGGCGGATTCGGCCCAGGCCGGGCCGGCTGGCGGCACCGGATCGTGCGAGTCCTGAACCCCGAACCCGATGACGCGACGCTTCTCCCGCATCACCGGCACTGGCAGCCACCTGCCGCCGCGCCGCGTGACGAATGATGACCTGGCCGCCGAGCTGGCGGCGCGGGGCGTCGAAACCTCCAACGAGTGGATCGTCGAGCGCACCGGCATCCGGGCACGCCATTTCGCGGCGCCCGACGTGCTGGCCAGCGACCTGGCGGTGCCGGCGGCACGCGCCGCGCTCGAGGCCGCCGGTCGCGATCCGTCCGAGATCGACCTGATCATCGTCGCCACCTCGACGCCGGACATGGTGTTCCCGTCCACCGCGGCCATCGTGCAGCACAAGCTGGGCATCAGCGGCTGCCCGGTGTTCGACGTGCAGGCGGTCTGCAGCGGCTTCGTCTATGCGCTCACCGTGGCCGACGCCCTGATCGCCAACGGCACGGCCACGCGGGCGCTGGTGATCGGCACCGAGGTGTTCTCGCGCCTGCTCGACTTCGACGACCGCGGCACCTGCGTGCTGTTCGGCGACGGCGCCGGCGCGGTGGTGCTGGAGGCCGCCGACGCGCCCGGCATCCTGGCCACCGACCTGCACGCCGATGGCAGCCACGTCGACATCCTGTGCGTGCCGGGGCACCTGTCGGGTGGCGAGATCCTGGGCGACCCGCTGCTGCGCATGGATGGGCAGGCGGTATTCAAGCTCGCCGTCGGCGTGCTCGACAAGGCAGCGCGCGCGGTGCTGGAGAAGGCCGGCGTGCCGGCCTCCGAGGTCGACTGGCTGATCCCGCACCAGGCCAACATCCGCATCATGCTGAGCACCGCGAAAAAGCTGCACCTGCCGCCCGAGAAGGTGATCGTCACGGTGCAGGACCACGGCAACACCTCGGCCGCCTCGATCCCGCTGGCGCTGGATCACGGCGTGCGCAACGGCCAGGTGAAGCCGGGCCAGGTGGTGCTGCTGGAGGGCGTGGGCGGCGGCTTCACCTGGGGCGCGGTGCTGCTCAGGATGTAGCCGGCCGGCGCCGCTGGCGCCATTGAAGAACAAGGCAGGAAGAGGGCGATGAAACCGTTTGCATTCGTATTTCCGGGCCAGGGCTCGCAGTCAGTCGGCATGCTGGATGCCTGGGGCGAGCACCCGGCCGTGCGCGAGACGCTGAACGAGGCGTCCGACGCGCTGGGCGAGGACCTGGCGGCACTGATCGCCGGCGGTCCGAAGGAGGCCCTGGCGCTGACCACCAACACCCAGCCCGTGATGCTGGCTGCCGGCGTCGCCTGCTGGCGCGCCTGGCGCGCCGAGGGCGGAGCCGAGCCGGTGGCACTGGCCGGGCACTCGCTGGGCGAATATTCGGCGCTGGTCGCGGCCGGGGTGCTGAGCCTGGCCGACGCCGTGCCGCTGGTGCGCCTGCGTGCCGCCGCCATGCAGGAAGCGGTGCCGGTGGGCGCGGGCGCCATGGCTGCCATCCTCGGCCTGGACGCGGCCCGGGTCATCGCCGGCTGCGCCGAAGCCACGGCAGCGCTGGGCCAGGCCGGCGAGGTGGTCGAGGCGGTCAATTTCAACGATCCGGCGCAGACCGTGATCGCCGGCTCGAAGGCCGCGGTCGACAAGGCCTGTGAGGTTCTCAAGGGCCTGGGCGCCAAGCGCGCGCTGCCGCTGCCGGTGTCGGCGCCGTTTCATTCCAGCCTGATGAAGCCGGCGGCCGAGAAGCTGCGTGCCCGCCTGGCCGAGGTGACCGTGGCCGCGCCGCGCATTCCGGTCGTCAACAACGTCGACGTGGCGGTCGAATCCGACCCCGATCGCATCCGCGATGCGCTCTATCGCCAGGCCTTCGGCCCGGTGCGCTGGGTCGAGTGCGTGCGCCGGATCCAGGCCCTGGGGGCGGCTGTCGTGGTCGAATGCGGTCCGGGCAAGGTGCTGGCCGGCATGAACCGGCGCATCGATCCGGAACTGGCCAGCGGCGCCCTGTACGATCCGGCCACGCTGGCCGAGGTCCGGGCCCTGCTGGACTGAGCCCGATGTCGGCCTGATTGCCCTGGCGGCCGGCCCGGAGTGCGTGCATCGATGGACCGGGCGCGCCGCGGGCCGAAGCCGGGGCCTGGACGAGAGGAGACTAAGATGAGCGAACTCGCAATGACTGGTCAGGTGGCTCTGGTGACGGGCGCCTCGCGCGGCATCGGTGCCGCGATCGCGCAGGAACTGGCGCGGCTTGGCATGCAGGTCGTCGGCACCGCCACCACCGAGGAAGGCGCGGCCCGCATCGGCGCCGCGCTGGCGGCCCACCCCGGCTGCCGCGGCGCGGCACTGGATGTCAACGACGCGGCCGCCGCCGAGGCACTGCTGGACGGCATCGTCAAGGCGCAGGGCGGGCTGCACGTGCTGGTCAACAACGCCGGCATCACGCGCGACATGCTGGCCATGCGGCTGAAGGACGACGACTGGGACGCGGTGCTCGACACCAACCTGAAGGCGGTGTTCCGCCTCTGCCGCGCCGCCATGCGCCCGATGATGAAGCAGCGCTACGGCCGCATCGTCAACGTCACCAGCGTGGTCGGGGCCTCGGGCAATCCGGGCCAGGCCAACTACGCCGCCGCCAAGGCCGGCGTGGCCGGCATGAGCCGGGCGCTGGCGCGCGAGCTCGGCAGCCGCGGCATCACCGTCAACTGCGTGGCGCCCGGCTTCATCGCCACCGACATGACGGCGGCCCTGTCCGACGAGCAGAAAAATGCCCTGGCGGCGCAGATTCCGCTCGGCCGCCTGGGCCAGCCCGACGACGTGGCGCATGCGGTCGCGTTCCTGGCCAGCCCCGCGGCCGGTTACGTGACCGGCCAGGAGCTGCATGTCAACGGCGGCATGTACATGGCATGATCGGCCCTGCGAGGAGCGCGGATCGCGGTGGCGAGACGCGATGCCCGGGCAGCTAGAATCCAGATCTTTTCCAACCCTCAGAGGGAACCCATGAGCGATATCGAAGCACGTGTCAAGAAGATCATTGCCGAGCAACTCGGCGTGGAAGAGTCACAGGTCACCAACGAGAAGGCCTTCGTGGCCGACCTGGGTGCCGACTCGCTCGACACCGTCGAACTGGTGATGGCGCTGGAGGATGAATTCGGCATCGAGATTCCCGACGAGGACGCCGAGAAGATCACCACGGTCCAGGCCGCAATCGACTACGCCAACAGCAAGAAGGCCTGATCGCCCATGTCCCGGCGCCGCGTCGTCGTCACCGGATTGGGCTGCGTCAGTCCCGTTGGCAACACGGTTGCCGAGTCCTGGGCCAACCTGCTGGCCGGGCGCTCCGGCATCGACCGCATCACGCAGTTCGATGCCAGTGGTTTCGCCTGCCAGTTCGCAGGTGAGGTCAAGGGCTTCAACGCCGCCGACTACATCCCGGAGAAGGAAGCGCGGCACATGGACCGCTTCATTCATCTGGGTCTGGCCGCAGCGTCGCAGGCGGTGCAGGATGCTGGCCTGCCGACGGGCGAGGCCCTGGACACCGAACTGGCCGAACGCATCGGCTGCAACATCGGCTCCGGCATCGGCGGCCTGCCGATGATCGAGCAGACACAGATCGAGCTGTCCAACCGCGGCCCGCGACGCATTTCCCCGTTCTTCGTTCCGGCCTCGATCATCAACATGATCTCCGGCCATGCCTCGATCCGCTTCGGCTTCAAGGGGCCGAACATCGCCACCGTCACGGCCTGCACCACCGGCCTGCACGCGATCGGCGTCTCGGCGCGGCTGATCGAGCGCGGTGACGCCGACGTCATGGTCGCCGGCGGCGCCGAGGCCACGGTCTCGCCCCTGGGCGTGGGCGGCTTTGCCGCGGCGCGTGCGCTGTCGACGCGCAACGACGATCCACAGACGGCCTCGCGCCCCTGGGACCGCGACCGCGACGGCTTCGTGCTGGGCGAGGGCGCCGGCGTGCTGGTGCTGGAGGAATACGAACACGCCCGGGCGCGCGGTGCCCGCATCTACGCCGAGCTGGCGGGCTTCGGCATGAGTGGCGATGCCTTCCACATGACCGCGCCCGACGTCGACGGCCCGCGCCGCTCGATGGTGAACGCGCTGCGCGACGCCGGCATCAACGCCGACGAGGTGCACTACCTGAACGCCCATGGCACCTCGACGCCGCTGGGCGACGTCAACGAGACCAATGCCATCAAGGCGGCCCTGGGCGATGCCGCCCACAAGGTCGTGGTGAACTCGACCAAGTCGATGACCGGTCACCTGCTGGGTGGCGCCGGTGGCATCGAAAGCGTATTCACCGTGCTGGCCATCCACGAGCAGAAGAGCCCGCCGACGATCAACATCTTCAACCAGGATCCGCAGTGCGACCTGGACTA
>CAYRHV010000111.1:0-7132 GCA_964424045.1 uncultured Ottowia sp.
CAGAACAGGAAGCTGCCATACCAGGCATCGACGCCGCGCAGCAGGGTGAAGGGCACCAGGAAGCTGGCGATGACCAGCACGCCGATGAGGACGATACCCAGCGCGAAACCGCCCTGGCGGTCCGGGCGAACCGGCGTCAGTGCCCGAAGGCGCGCGGCGCCACTCGCACCCCCATGAGGATCGGAAGAAGGAGAAGGCATGGTGCGCGTGTCGATCGAAGTCATGAACCGGCGGCTATGTTACAGGCCGCTCGCCCGGCTGCGCCTCCAGCCGGGCCGAACGAGACCCGTGGCCGCTAGCGGACGATGGGCAGGGCGACGGTCCGCTTGATCTCCTTGAGGGAGAAGCTCGTCGAGGCTTCGCGCACTCCCGGCAGGTTGCGGATGTGCGTGCGGGCGAATTCGGCAAAGGATTCCAGATCCGGCGCCACCACCTCGAGCTGGTAGTCGTAGCGCCCGGACAGGTTGTGGCAGGTCAGGATCTGCGGCAAGCCCTGCACCGCTCGTTCGAACGCGGTGCAGGCGTCGGTGCTGTGTTCGTGCAGATTCAGCAGCACGAAACCCAGCACGCCGCAGCCGATGCGGTCGCGGTCGAGATGCGCGTGATAACCCCGAATGACGCCACTGTCCTCGAGCTGGCGCACGCGCCGCCAGCACGGCGATGCCGACAGGAACACCTGATCTGCGAGTTGACCGATGGTGGCCCGTCCATCGCGCTGCAAGGCCTCAAGCAGCGCTCGATCCACGCGGTCGAACTCGGGGTCTGGCGATGTCATTCTTTCTATTTTATCGAATTCCGTCGAAATTTATTCCAATTTCATGAATTTCATGGTCCGATTTCGCAATCCATTTTCTACCGAACTGGCGAAAAATACCAATCTGACAAGACGCTGACGGAGACATCACCATGAGCCCGGTCCACGACCCTGCCGGCGGCTTCAGCACGCGCGCCATTCATTTCGGCTACGACCCGGCCGACCATCTGGGTGCGCTGGTGCCGCCCATCCACACCTCGGCCACCTACGCCTTTTCGGACACGGCGTATGGCGGCCGCTGCTTTGCCGGGGAAGAAGCCGGCTTCGTCTACAGCCGGGCCGGCAATCCCACGCTGGCCCTGCTCGAAGCGCGCCTGGCGAGCCTGGAGCAGGGTCAGGCGGCGGTGGTGTTCGGCTCCGGAATGGGCGCGATTGCAGCCACCTTGTGGTCGCTGCTGCAGGCCGGCGACGAGGTGCTGACCGACATGACGCTCTACGGCTGCACCTTCTCGCTGATGGAGCATGGCCTGAACCGCTTCGGCGTCAAGGTGCGCTACGTGGACATGACCGACCTGGCCCAGGTGGAGGCCGCGCTCACCGAGCGCACTCGCATCGTCTATACCGAATCGCCCGCCAACCCGAACATGCGGCTGGCGGATATTGCGGCGCTCTCGGGGCTGGCGCACGCCCGAGGCGCCTGGCTGGTGGTGGACAACACCTATTGCTCCCCCTACCTGCAGCAGCCGCTGGTGCTGGGCGCCGACGTCAGTGTGCACTCGGTCACCAAGTACCTGGGCGGCCACGGCGACCTGATGGCCGGCGCGGCCATCTTCGCCGACGCCGAGCTGGCCCTGCGCGTGCGCATGTCGGGCCTGAAGGACATGACCGGCGCCGTGCTGTCGGCGCACGATGCACACTTGGTGATGCGCGGCATGAAGACGCTCGCACTGCGCATGGACCGCCACTGCCAGAACGCGCAGCAGGTGGCCGAAATGATCGCCGCGCATCCCGCCGCGGCGGTCGTGCATTACCCCGGATTGCCGACGTTTCCGCAGCGCGAGCTGGCGCGCCGCCAGATGCGGCAGATGGGCGGCATGATCGGTTTCGAACTGCACGGCGGCCTGCCGGCCGGCATCCGCTTCATGGACGCGCTGCGCCTGGTGACGCGCGCCGTCAGCCTGGGTGACGCCGAGACCCTGGCGCAGCACCCGGCCAGCATGACGCACTCGACCTATACACCCGAGGAGCGCGCGGCGCACGGCATCTCGGACGGCCTGGTGCGCCTGTCGATCGGGCTGGAAGACGCCGAGGACATCCTGGCGGACATCGCCCAGGCACTGGATCGCGCGCACGACGCGCCGGCCGGGGGCGACGAAGCGCGGCCACGACCGGCGTCCGTTGCGGCCTGACCTCGCGTGCGCGACACAGCGCCGCGCACGCGGTCGGTGGCGGCCATGCTGGGGCCGCGCACCGGCCCGATCGAGGCGGCCTCCGGCGCCACCCAACCGAAACCAGACAGAGGAGCTTTCCCATGCACAGTCCGGCGCAAATCCTGCCGCAGCAGGCGGCCCGTCATGGCGACAAGACCGCGCTGATCACCGCCACCCGTTCGCTCAGCTACGCCGAGCTCGACCGGCTGAGCAACGCGGTCGCCAATGCCCTGCTGCAGCGCGGGCTCCAGGCGGGCCAGACGGTGTCGCTGTTCTCCCAGAACCGCTGGGAGTGGATCGTCAGCTACCACGGCGTGCTCAAGGCCGGCGGGGTCGTCAACCCGGTCAACGTGATGCTCACGCCGCGCGAGCTGGCCTACGTGCTGCAGGACTGCGCGGCCGCCACGGTGTTCGTCGCCGACAACCAGGCGCGCGACGTGCTGGAAGCGATCAAGCGCCTGGACCAGGCCGTTGCCGTGATCAGCTTCGGCGACGACGCGCCGGCCGGGACGACCCCGTTCGCGCAGTTGCTGGACGCCGAGGCGACCGACCCGGGACGGCCCCTGGCCGCCGCCACCGAGCCGTGCAGCATCGGCTACACCTCGGGCACCACCGGCAACCCCAAGGGCGCCGTGCAAAGCCACCAGGCCGTGTATCTGAACTGCGCCCTGACGGCCACCATGCACGGGCGCAACGAGCGCGACGTGGTGGTCACCTCGCTGCCGGCGCCGCACGTCTACGGCAACGTCGTCATCAACGGCACCTTCCTGGCCGGCGGCACCGTGGTGCTGATGGAGCGTTTCCAGGCCGCCGAGGCGCTGGCCCTGATCGGCCGGCACCGGGCCACCCTGTTCGAAGGCGTGCCGGCGATGTACGCGATGATGGTGGCCGACCCCAGTCTTGCCGATACCGACCTGAGCTCGATCACGCGCTGCACGGTCGGCGGCCAGACCATGCCGATCGCGACGCTCGAGGCCTGGGAGCAGGCGAGCGGTGCGCCGCTGCTCGACCTGTGGGGCATGACCGAAATCGCCGGGCTGGGCCTGACCCACCCCTATTGCGCGACCCGGCTGCCCGGGTCCGCCGGCGTTTCGCTGCCGGGCATCGAAATCCGCATCGCCGACCTGGAGGACGTCAGCAAGGACGCGCCGACCGGCGAGCGCGGCGAACTCATGGTGCGCGGCCCGATCGTCATGCTGGGCTACCACAACAACCCGCAAGCCACGGCCGAGACCATCGAGCCCGACGGCTGGCTGCACACGGGCGACATCGCCTACATGAACGAGACCCGGCATGTCTTCATCGTCGACCGGCGCAAGGACATGTTGATCACGGGGGGCTACAACATCTATCCGGCCGAAATCGAGCACGTGCTGATCGGCCATCCCGACGTCACCCTGGTGGCCGTCGGCCCGGTCCCCGATCCCGTCAAGGGCGAGCTGGCCTGCGCCTACATCGTGCGCGCCGCGGGCAGCAGCACCGACGCCCAGGCCTTCATCGACTACGCGCACCAGCACCTGGCGGCCTACAAGGTGCCGCGCCTGGTGCGCTTCGTCGAGAGCCTGCCGATGACCTCGTCGGGAAAGATCATGCGCCGCAAGCTGATCGAGCTGACCGAGATCGGAACCTGATTCCCCTGAAGGACCGGCACCCGTGACCCCCGATCCCACACCCGATTGCGAGCTGCTGATCATCGGCAGCGGCTTTGGCGGCTCGATCGCGGCCCAGCGCCTGACCGACGCCGGCCACCGCGTCGTGATGCTGGAGCGCGGGCCTTGGCGCGACACCGTGCCCACGCGCTCCATGGGGGTGGCGCCGCGCGCGCCGCTGCCGCAGGGGCGCCGCCTGCTCACGCACGGCTTTCGCGCCGTGCACATGCCACTGTTCAACAGGAAGGGCCTGGGCATCAACCAGCGCGGCTTCTTCGAGGCCTTCATCGGCAAGGGCCTGTGGCTGCTGTGCACCTCCAACGTCGGCGGCGGCAGCCATGCCTATGCGGGCCTGCAGGCGCGTCCGCTCAAGCCCGACTACTGGAGCGGCCACCACCCGGACGTCTCGCAGGACCGGATGGAGCCCTACTACGACGAGATCATCGCCCGCTTCGGCTCGCGCCCGGTCGAGCCGGCCGACCAGGTGCCCAACCACATGACGCAAGGCGACGGCAGCGGACCGTTGGTCACCGACGGCCTGCCGCGCCCGGCCATCGGCATCCTGCTGCCGCAAACCGCGGGCCAGCCGCGCAAGCTGACGAACGCGCTCGGCGTCGAGCGCTGGGAAGCGGCGCTGGACAACGACACCTTCCTGGGCTCGCCCAGCGGCGCCAAGACGACGCTGGATTTCGCCTTTCTCTGGCCGGCCATGCAGAAGGGCCTGGATCTGCGGGATCTGTGCGAGGTGCAGTCGATTCACGCCCTGGTGGACAGCGGCGCCGGCCCGCGCTACGAAGTGCGATACCGCGACCTCAAGAACAAGCGCGACCGCGTCCAGCGCGCGCGCCACGTCATCGTCGCCGCCGGGGCGCTGAACACCGTGCGCCTGCTGCTGCGCAGCCGCGACGTCGCCCGGGGCCTGACGGGCATGCCGAATCTGGGCCAGGGTGTCGGCGGCAATGGTGATTACTTCGCGTTCTGGAAGGAAGGCAGCGCCGCCGACCTGACCCGTGGCCTGCCCGGCAGCGGTGGCTTCAAGGTGCGCGATTCCAAATACGCCGACGAATACATGGAGCGCGCGGCCCTGCTCGGACTGGAGAACTATCCGCTGCCCAAACGCCTCAAGCGCTGGCTGCGCCACCAGTCCACCATCATCGCCTACGGCAAGGACGAGGCCAACGGGCAGATCCGGTGCGACAACGGCCGCTTCCTGCTCAGCTACGACCGCGACGCAAATCCGGGATACGACGAAGTCGATGGGTGGATCGCCGAGCTCGAGGCCGCCACGGCCAGCAAGGTCTACGGCTTTCGCACGCCCATCAGCATCCACCCGCTGGGCGGCGCCCGCCTCGGCGCCGACGCCGAGCACGGCGTCATCGACGCCAACGGCGAGGTCTACGGCCACCCGGGGCTGTATGTCGCCGACGCCGCTGCGCTGCCGCAGGCCCCTGGCGGCGCCCCCAGCATGACCATCAGCGCCTGGTCGGCCCACGTCGCGGATCGACTGACCGCGCGGCTGGCCTGAACCCCAAGACACTGGATCCCTGTTCCCCATTGCCCAACCAAGGAGACGACGACATGGCCTTCTGCATCACCGTGTGCAATTTCCCGATCAAGGTCGAGGACGACCAATACATCGAAACCGCAAGGCAGACCGCCCCCATGTTCCGCACCGCGCCAGGCCTGCTGCGCAAGGACTACGTGCGTGGGCCGGAAGGATTTGGCGGCGTCTACCTGTGGGAGAGCCGCGCCGCCGCCGAAGCCTGGTTCAGCGCTGAAATGGTCGCGCAATACACGCAGCTCGTCGGCGTCGAGCCGACCATCACCTGGTACGACTCCCTGCTGACCCTGGACAACAGGACCGGGGAGACCTTGATTCGCGGCGTCCGGGTCGAAGCCACATGACTCGGCAGGCCAACGCGCCCGACTGGAACCCGAAGTCGAATCCCGAAACCTGACCCCCTCCAGGCCAGATGCAGGTGCCGGCGCCTGCCCTTTCCATCGAATCGATCAAGAGAGACGCCATGACCCCCTTTCGTCACATCAGGGCCATTGCCCTCGCCGCCGGCGCCGCCGGCATGCTCGCCCTTCCCTCCGCCCAGGCCCAGGTCCGGATCGCCATCGTGCTGCCAGGCACCGGGCCGCTGACCCAATACGGCGACATGATGCGCGAAGGCGTCCAGACGGCCGTCGAGCTCGCCAACGCCGCGGGTGGCCTGAACGGCCAGATGTTCCAGGCCGTCGACGTCGATGATGCCTGCGAGCCCAAGCAGGGCCCGGTGGCCGCCAACCGCGTCGTCAACGACAGGATCCGCTACGTGGTGGGACCGGGCTGCTCCGGCGCCGCCATCGCGGCCGCACCGATCTACGAAAACGAGCACGTGGTGATGGTGACGCCGTCCGCCACCTCGCCCAGCCTGACCGACGGCAAGAATTACCACTACGTCTTCCGCACCATCGGCCGCGATGACCAGCAGGGCCCGTCGGCCGCCCGGTTCATCGCCGAACGGATCAAGCCCCAGCGCGTGGCTGTCTTGCACGACAAGGCATCCTACGGTCAGGGCATTGCCGCCAACGTGCGCGAGGCGCTGAAGAGCGCCGGCGTCGAGGTGGCGCTGTTCGAGGGCATCAACGCCGGTGACAGCGACTACTCGGCCGTCATCACCAAGCTCAAGAGCGCCGGCGTGGATTTCGTCTACTACGGCGGCTACCACCCCGAGATGGGCCTGCTGCTGCGCCAGGCTGGCGAACAGGGCCTGAAGGTCCGGATGATGGGCCCCGAGGGCGTGGGCAACCCCGAGATCACCGCCATTGCCGGCCCGGCCGTGGAAGGCATGCTGCTGACGCTGCCGGCCGATTTCTCGGCCGACCCGAGGAACGCCGAGATCGTCAAGGCCTTCAAGGACAGGAAACGCGATCCCTCGGGCGCCTTCCAGCTCACCTCCTATGCTGCAGCGCAGGTGATCCTGGACAGCATCAGGGCGATGGGCGACGATGCCGCCAAGGTGGCCGACCACATGCACAAGTCCAGCTTCGAGACCCCGATCGGCCCCGTCAGCTGGGACAGCAAGGGCGACCTGAAGTCCTTCGAGTTCCAGGTGTTCGAGTGGCACCAGGACGGCAGCAAGACGCTCGTCCAGTGACGCCGGCGCTTCGCCCGCGCGCCTGACCCGGCACCCGGCGCCCCGTGCCACGCGGCGCCGGTGGCGCCGCCGCTACCATGGCGTGATGGCGCAACCCAAGTCCGTCTTCATCTGCAGCCAGTGCGGCGGCGAAAGCCCGCGCTGGCTGGGCAAGTG
>CAYRHV010000112.1:0-7114 GCA_964424045.1 uncultured Ottowia sp.
GGCAAGAAGGACTGCCTGGTCAACATCGGCGGCTTCCTGTGCATGAACGACGACGCGCTCTACCAGCAGGCGACCGAGCTGGTGGTGCTGTTCGAGGGCATGCCGAGCTACGGCGGCCTGGCCGGCCGCGACATGGAGGCCATGGCGCGCGGCATCGAGGAGTCGGTGGACCAGCACTACATCAGCCACCGCGTCGGCCAGTGCCGCTACCTGGCGGACCAGCTCGAGGCCGCCGGCATCCCGATCGTCAAGCCCGTGGGCGGGCACGCGGTGTTCCTGGACGCGCGCGCCTTCCTCGACCACCTGCCGCAGGACGAGTTCCCGGCGCAGACGCTGGCGGCCCAGCTCTACCTGGAGAGCGGCGTGCGCAGCATGGAACGCGGCATCGTCTCGGCCGGGCGCGACCAGGCCACGGGCGACCACCACCGACCCAAGCTGGAGCTGGTGCGTCTGACCATTCCGCGCCGCGTCTACACCTACGCCCACCTGGACGTGGTGGCGCAGGCCTGCAAGGACCTGTATGCGCGCCGGCGCGAGATCCAGGGGATGAAGATGGTCTACGAGCCGAAGTTCCTGCGCTTCTTCACGGCCCGCTTCGAGCCGCTGCCGGCACCCGTGGTGACGGCGCCCGCGACGGAGGAAGTCGAGGCAGCACACGCCTGAGTGCGTGGGGTTCGGCTGGGTGCTGCGGGCGACTTCCGATTCGCGGCACCTCTCAGACACAACCTTCGCACGGGCTCAGGCTGTCGTGGTGCCGCAAGCCGTCTAACTGGATTGCCGCGTCGTCTCTGGCTCCTCGCAATGACCGGTTTGAACGGCGGACGGTGACTACCGTCAGCGCCGCATCCGCCTTCCCACGTCATCGCGAGCGGCGCAGCCGCGCGGCGATCCAGTACTGCGGGTGACCGTGCGACGGCAGCCTCTTTCCAGCTCCCCGGCCTGGCCCGCCGCGCAACACTGGCGCCGTCAGGCAGCCAGTCGCCGCCCCCAGCGGGTGTGCGGTTGCGTCAGCGCCGCCAGCGTGGCCATGATCGCCAGCGTGGCCAGGCCGCGCAGCACCAGGATGACCCAGATGTTGGCGCCCAGGGCGGCGACCAGCACGGTGTCCTCGATCACGGCGTGGAACAGCGACAGCCAGCACATCGCCAGGAGCAGGGTGCGGCGGTTGTAGTGCTCGCGCTGGCTGGCGTCGATGATGAGCGCGCCGCCGTAGGCCAGGCCCATCAGCATGCCGATGGTGGTCAGTGGCGCGGCATGCGGCTCCAGGCCGGTGAGCTTGAGCACCGGGTCCAGCAGCCGGGTGAACAGGCGCGTCGCGCCCACGCGCTCCAGCGCGTCCAGCAGCACCACCAGGGCCACGATGATGAGCCAGATCAGCAGCATGGCGCGCGCCACGCCGAGCAGCCAGGTCCCGAAATCCGGCGTGCCGCCGCCCGCCGGTGCGCTGGCCTGCAGCCAGGCCAGCGACACCGGCTCCTGCAGCCAGCCCGCCAGCTCGCAGGTCCAGGCCACCGCGGCGCCGTAGGCCGCGCCCACCAGCACGCGCAGGCTGCCGGTGAACAGCGCACTGCTGCCGGCTTTGCGCACGATGGCCTGCTCGGTCGGCAGGTTGTGGGCAAACAGCATCATGGCGCCCAGGGCGCTCATCTGCGCCACGCTGAGCTGCAGCTCGCCGGCCAGCGAGGCAATGATGGCGATGCCGCCGTAGAGGTTGGTGATGACCGTCGTGGCCCAGATGATCGCGGCCTCGGCCGGCAGGCCGAGCAGTCCCATGGCCGGTGCCAGCGCCTGGCCGGCCAGGGCCACCAGCCCCAGGCGCTCGGCCACGTAGACCGCCAGCATCACCGGCAGCATGATGCGCGCCACGGTGACGAACATGCGCGTGGCACGGCGCACCAGGTCGGTCAGGTAGCGGGGGATGCGCTCAGCCATGGTGTGTGGACCGCGGGCGCCAACGTGGGTGGATGCCGTGGACTTTCATGGGCGTCGCATCCGCAGCAGTTCTTCCAGGATCAGGCCGACGGCGCCGGCGGTGATGGCGCTGTCGGCGAGGTTGAAGGCCGGGAAGTGGCCGCGGTAGAACAGCGGCTCCAGCCATCGCCAGTGGAAGTCCAGGTAGTCGACCACATAGCCGTGCACCAGGCGGTCGATCACGTTGCCGATGGCACCGGCCAGGATCAGCGCCAGCGACAGGGCGAACAGCCGTTGCGACGCGTGCGCGCGCAGCAGCCAGACGATGAAGGCGCTGGCGGCCAGTGCCAGCACGACGAAGAACCAGCGCTGCCAGCCGCCGGCGCCGGCCAGGAACGAGAACGCCGCGCCGGTGTTGTGCGCGCGCACGATATTGAAGAAGCCGGTCACCGGCGTGGCGTCGCCGAGCTGGTAGTGGCCGACGATCCACCACTTGACCAGCTGATCGAGCGCCACCACCACGGCGGCCAACGCCAGCCAGGGGCCCGGGCGCGCCCCGGACGATGTCGCCTGTGTCACGGCTTCAGGCGATGGTGCGGGTCTCGCCGCTGCCGTAGAGGTTGCTGACGCAGCGGCCGCAGATCGTGGGATGCCCCGCATCGGCGCCGACGTCGGCGCGCCAGTGCCAGCAGCGCTCGCACTTGGGGTCGTCCGAGGCGTGCACCTTCACCTGCAGCGCGTCGCCGGCGTGCAGCCGGGCCACCGAGGTGATGAGGATGAACTTCAGGTCCTCGCCCAGGCTGGCGAGCAGGGCGTGGTCGTCCGGCGCGGCGTCGAGGTCGACGTTGGCCTGCAGCGAGGAGCCGATGGTGCCGTGCTCGCGCTGCACCTCGATCTCCTTGTTGACCTGCTCGCGAATGGCGCGGATGCGCGCCCATTTGGCCAGCAGGGCCTGGTCGGGTGCGTCGAAGTGCCAGTATTCGCCCAGGAAGATGGAGTCGCTGTCACCGACCAGCTTCCACGCCTCTTCGGCGGTGAAGCTGAGGAAGGGCGCCATCCAGCGCAGCAGCGCCTGGGTGAGCTGCCACAGCGCGGTCTGGGCGCTGCGGCGCGCCAGCGAGTCGGGCGCCGTGGTGTAGAGCCGGTCCTTCAGCACGTCGAGGTAGAAGCCGCCCAGGTCTTCCGAGCAGAACAGCTGCAGCCGCGCCACCACCGGGTGGAATTCGTAGACCTCGTAATGCGCCAGCACCTCGGCCTGGAACTCGGCCGCGCGTGCCAGCAGCCAGCGGTCCAGCTCCAGCATCTGTTCCGGCGGCACGGCGTCCTGTTGCGGGTCGAAGTCGCTGGTGTTGGCCAGCAGGAAGCGCAGCGTGTTGCGGATGCGGCGGTAGCTGTCGACCACGCGCGCCAGGATCTTCTCGTCGATGCCGATGTCGCCCGAATAGTCGCTGGCCGCAACCCACAGGCGGATGATCTCGGCGCCCAGCTTCTCGCTCGTCACCTGGGGCGCCACCGCGTTGCCCAGGCTCTTGCTCATCTTGCGGCCCTGGCCGTCCACCGTGAAGCCGTGCGTCAGCAGGCTGCGGTACGGCGCGCGGCCGCGGATGGCGCTGGCCAGCAGCAGCGAGGAGTGGAACCAGCCGCGGTGCTGGTCGTGGCCTTCCAGGTACATGTCGGCCTCGGGGCCGCTCTCGTGGTGCTCGTCGGGGTGCGTGCCGCACAGCACGTGCCAGAAGGTCGAGCCGGAGTCGAACCAGACTTCCAGGATGTCGCTGCTCTTGCTGTAGAGCTGGGCGTCCTCGGGGCCCAGGATCTGTTCCGCGGTGACGCGGCTCCAGGCCTCGATGCCGCCTTCTTCGACGATGTCGGCGGCCTGGTCCAGGATCTCCATGGTGCGCGGGTGCAGGGCCTCGGTCTCCTTGTGCAGGAAGAACGGGATCGGCACACCCCAGGCGCGCTGGCGGCTGATGACCCAGTCGGGGCGGTTCGCGATCATGTCGCGCAGCCGGGCCTGGCCCGAGGGCGGGAAGAAGGCCGTCTGTTCGATTGCGCGCAGCGCCGTGGTGCGCAGCGTCTCGGGCGCCTTGTCGGAGGTGAACACGCCTTCGCCCTCGTCCATGCGCACGAACCACTGCGAGGCGGCGCGGTAGATCACGGGCGTCTTGTGGCGCCAGCAGTGCGGGTAGCTGTGGTTCAGCTTGCCGGTGGCCAGCAGGCGCCCGGCTTCGCGCAGTCGGTCGATGATGACCGGCTGCGCCTTCCAGATGTCCAGGCCGCCGAACAGCGGGAAGTCGGCCGCGTAGCTGCCGCCCCCCTGCACCGGGTTCAGGATGTCGGCGTGCGCCAGGCCGTGCGCGACGCAGGAGTTGAAGTCGTCCACGCCGTAGGCGGGCGAGGAGTGCACGCTGCCGGTGCCGTCGGTGTCGGTGGCGTAGTCGGCCAGGTAGATCGGTGCCAGGCGCCGGTAGCCCGGGTCCACGTCGTAGAGCGGGTGCTCGAACTCCAGGCCGCCCAACTGGTCGCCCATGGCGGTGGCCAGCACCGTGCCCGCCAGCCCGTAGCGCTGCAGGCAGTCCGCGACCCGCGCCTTGGCCAGCAGCAACAGGCCGCGCTCGGTGTCGACCAGCGCGTATTCGATGTGCGGGCCCAGGTTGAGCGCCTGGTTGGCCGGGATGGTCCAGGCCGTGGTGGTCCAGATCACGAGGTAGGCCGGCTTGTCCAGCTGCTGCAGGCCGAAGGCCGCCGCCAGCGCGGCCGGGTCATGCGCCTTGAAGGCCACGTCCACTGTGGTGCTGTTGCGATCCTGGTATTCGATCTCGGCCTCGGCCAGCGCCGAGCCGCAGTCGAAGCACCAATACACGGGCTTCAGGCCGCGGTAGACGAAGCCGCGCTCGATCAAGCGCTTGAACAGCCGCAGCTCGCCCGCCTCGTTGGCGAAGTTCATCGTCTTGTACGGGTTGTCCCACTCGCCCAGCACGCCCAGGCGCTTGAAGTCCTTCATCTGGCTGGCGATCTGCTCGGTGGCGTAGGCGCGGCCCTTGGCCTGCATCTCGTCGCGGCTCAGGTTGCGACCGTATTCCTTCTCGATCTGGTTCTCGATCGGCAGGCCGTGGCAGTCCCAGCCCGGCACGTAGTGCGCGTCCATGCCTTTCAGCTGGCGCGCCTTGACGATCATGTCCTTGAGCACCTTGTTGACGGCGTGGCCGATGTGGATCTTGCCGTTGGCGTAGGGCGGGCCGTCATGCAGGATGAACTTCTCGCGCCCGGCGCGGGCGGCGCGCAGGCGCTTGTAGAGCCCCTGGTCCTCCCATTCCTGCACCCAGCCCGGCTCGCGCCGCGGCAGGTCGCCGCGCATCGGGAACGGGGTGTCGGGCAGGTTGAGCGTCTTGCGGTATTCGGTCTTGTTCTGGGTGCTCATGATGGTGCGGATACGGAAATCTGGATCAAAACCACGCTTGCCCGCATCCAGCCAGCGCGGGCGATCAAGGGTGAAGGTGGGGCAGGGCGGGCCGGCGCATCAGGCGCTGGAAGGCGGGGCCCGCAGCCCTTAACCTAGAAACTGCAGTCGACCGCTCCCGGTCGTTCTGCAATGTGTATGGATATCAAGGCTTGCTGCATTGTCAATCTACATTGTGCCGCCGGCCGCGCTATGCGCTCGCCCGCACCCCTCTCGGGGCGCCATGCGGCGTTGCTCCGCCTTGCGCACGGCAGGTGCGCGGCGTTGTCGCGCCTTGCCTGACACCCCGAGAGCGGCACTGGCGAACGCATTCAACTGCGGTTTCCAGGTTCAAATTCGTGCCGGATGGGCCGCCAGCCAGGCGCGGGCGTCGTCGAGGTCGCGCGCGATGCCTTCGGTCAGCGCTGCCAGGCTGTGGTAGCGCAACTCGTCGTGCAGTTTGTGCAGCAGTTCCACGCGGATGATTTTACCGTAGGCGCCCTCGGGGCCGAGGTGCTCGGGCCACTCCAGGCAATGCGTTTCCAGCAGCACGCGCCCGCCGTTGACGTCGTCCGGGTCGAGCGACGGACGTACGCCCAGGTTGGCGACGCCAGGCAGCGGCTGACCGTAGGCCCCCACGCTTCCCGCTGCGCGTGGTTCGCTGCCCCCCGAGGGGGCGCTCGCCACCTTGGGGCGGCCCGGCGGTGGCTCGGTCAGCCCGTACACGCGCACCACAAAGATGCCGCTGGCGGCCGGCTTCCAGGCGTGGGCGCGGCGCGAGAAGCGCAGGTTCAGGGTGCGAAAGCCGTCGCCCGCGCCGGGAGCCGATTCGGCCAGCTGGCGCCCGAGCCGGCGCCCGTAGACCACGTGGCCGCTGATCGCGTAGGGCCGGCCCAGCAGGGCGGCGGCGTCCTGCATGCAGCCTTCGGCCAGCGCCGTGCGCACGGCCGAGCTCGACACGCGCTCGCCATGCACCTCGTAGGACTGCATGCGCGCCACGTCGAAGCCCAGGCGCCGACCGGCGGCGTCCAGCATCGCGTAGTCGCCCGCACGCCGGGCGCCGAAGCGGAAGTCGTCGCCCACCAGCACGTAGCGCACGCCCAGGCCGCCCACCAGCACTTCGTCGATGAAGGCCTCGGGCGCCTGGCTCGCCAGGCGCTGATTGAAGGGCAGCACCAGCGTCTGGTCGATGCCGCAGCGCGCCAGCTCGCCCAGCTTGTCGCGCAGCGTCGCGATGCGCGCCGGCGCCAGCTCGGGCTTGCCGTGCACGGCGGCGAAATAGTCGCGCGGGTGCGGCTCGAAGGTCATCACGCAGCTGGGCACGCCGCGCTGCCGGGCTTCCGCGCGCAGCAGCGCCAGCATGGCCTGGTGGCCGCGATGCACGCCGTCGAAGTTGCCGATGGTCAGGGCGCAGCCCGGCGCGATGTCCGGGTGGCGCAGGCCGCGAAAGATGTGCATGGACGACTCCCCATGGCGCTGCGTGCCCTCCCCGGGCAGCGCGTGGCGTGTGGTGCAGGAGCGGGTTGTTATCGAATTCATAGCTGATGGCGCAGGCTCCATCGTTGCCATGCCGCAAATCGGAGTATATTGGGCCGCTCGTGCGGCGTGCCCGCACGCAGGGCGGCCGGCACTGGCAACGCCGGCCACGCAGGCTTGGTGTCGCAAGGAGTGGTTTGGTGAAGGTGCTCAAGCTGTCATCGCAGGGGCTGCCCCAGTCCTGGATCTCGCTCGAGGAGGCGGTGCTGCACTACGCCGCCGAGGAAGTGC
>CAYRHV010000113.1:0-7113 GCA_964424045.1 uncultured Ottowia sp.
AATCTTCACACAAACGAGTTCTTGCAATCCGGGAGGCGCCCATATAAGCGTTGCCTTAGGCCCGGTGCGGCGGTCATCCCAATCCAACCCCAGCAACAATCCGGAACCGACACCACCCGCATTCTTTGGCCTCAAAAACGCTGGCTGTCGGTGGATTTCCGTGGCTTTCGCGGGAATGAAAAAAGGGGCCGAAGCCCCTTTAACCAATGACCTACAGACGCCAGTGGAAGTCTGTAGATCACAATCTGGAGCGGGAAACGAGACGTTGACTAGGCGCGTAAGTCGTTGTTTCCCGAACACTTTCTCCGCCGAGGTGACCAGCGAAGTCCTAAATTGTAGCCTAGTTTTTCATCCCCGGCAACGAGCTCGTCCAAAGAAATCCACCGAAGTCCAGAGACGCACACTCAGCGCACCGGACCCGCACCCGGCACGTCGCCATCCGCATGGACTCGAACTCGCCACCCATATCCCGTTTGCTGCTTCCGCATCTCCAACGCGATACCGAATAGGCAGCAGGCATCTGAAGTCGACGTAGCTCGGATGCCACTGTGGAAAGGCACGCACCGAGCATCGTGGCACCCATCTGCACAAGCCACGTCGGAAGAACGCACACCCTGGCCATGATGCGTAGGCGCGCGATTCTTTATCGATATATCAGGATGCCGAGATGAGCATGACAAGCGCAGGTTCGCTGCGTCCCGCTGGATATTGGATGACGATTGCCATCCCTTTCCACCTCTTGAGACCGTTGACATATCAGGCCATACCGAGACGGTTTTGCAGAGGCTGCAACTTCTTACGACCCTGATGGCGTGAGCGTCACTGTTGAGCCTACGACGATGTTCGACTTTTTAATCGATGGATTTTTGCACATCGAACACACGACGGCTACCAGTAGCGCGAACTGGTGAGAAGTACTCAAGCCCCTTTGACGAAGCGGGCCTCGGGACTCGCTTCCTGCACAGGTAACAGGCCGATCATGAGATCGGAGGCAAAGGAGTCGGCCATGTAGTTCTTCTCCTGGAAGGAGACGGAGCATGCATGAGAACAAGAATCATGAACCCACATCAAAGGTGTTCTACCGCCCGATCGAAGCGTCCATCCGCTGGGCAGGGCTGCTGCGGTACGAGCAGGCGATCCTGGCCTCGGTTTCGTCGCCCCGGAACCTGCCACTTTCGCTGAACTGCCCACGCTGGCGCGAGCTACGGCTGTACACCGAACGCATCTATGACGGGGTCCTTAATGGGGAGCTGCCCTTCGGGCGGGACGGCATCACGACGCACGACGCCGAACTGATCGACTCTCTTGATCTCACCGTCCGCCATGTCGATTTGAAGCGCTGGATGCGCCAGCACTACCCCGAGCAGCGACCCGGCTTTCTCTTCTCCCGCAGCGAGCGCATCGCCCATCCCTTCATCTCTCTGGAAACCGGGCAAGCGATGCTCATTGAACGGTTGGCCCTCAAATCCGCCTTGGAGCAGTCCAAGCGCCACCTTCGCGAGCTGCAGGACAAGCATGACGCGCTGCTCAAGCAGTCCACGGTGATCCCCGCCTGCGCGCAGCACCCGATCAGCGATCGGGCCGAAGCCACCTATCTGAACATCATCGGGGGAATGCTGGAGCTGATGCTCGGGCAGTCACCCTCGGGTAGGCCGTACTCCAGCTTCAAGACACAGGAGGCTGTGGTCAGCGCCATGGTCGCCCATCACAGCGGCGTCATGGGGATTGCGGAGCGAACCTTGAACGGCAAATTTGCCACGGCCAGGCGCCGACTACGTAGCGCCACCCTCTGAGATTTTCCAGCTTGTATGTGCAGTCGCGGAAATTGCATTTGCAATGTCTTTCCGCAGCCATGTCTATTGAATAGAGGTCACGCCAACAAACGCCACTGAGCGTTCAGGAGTGACCGCCATGTCGCAAACACACGCACTGCCACCGAACGAGCGCCGCATCCTGCGGCTCGAAGAAGTCGAAGCGAAATCAGGCTTCAAGCGCGCCCACATCTACAACTTGATGAAGAAGCGCGAGTTCCCGCAAGCGCTGCGCTTGGGTGTGCGCGCGGTCGGCTGGGATTCGATCGAGATCGATCAGTGGATCGCCGAGCGCGTCAACAACCGGGCCTGACCCGTTCTCCCGCAGTCCTTCCACCCCACACGGAGAACGCCATGCAGGTTGTATCCATCATTTCAACGAAAGGTGGCGTCGGCAAGACCACCACGGCCGCGAATCTGGGCGGGCTCGTCGCTGACGCGGGGCTGCGCGTGCTGCTGCTTGATCTCGACGTGCAGCCCACCCTGTCGTCCTACTACGAACTGGGACACCGTGCGCCTGGCGGCACCTATGAGCTGCTGGCCTTCAATGAGCGCGACCTCGGCCAGTTCGTGTCCCGCACAATCATCACGGGACTGGACCTGGTGCTGTCCAACGACCACCGGGGCGAGTTGAACACCTTGCTGCTGCACGCGCCGGATGGGCGCCTGCGGCTGCGCCACCTGCTGCCGGTCCTGGCTCCCCTCTATGACCTGGTGCTGATCGACACCCAGGGCGCGCGTTCGGTGACGCTGGAGATGGCGGTACTCGCCTCCGATATCGCGCTGTCGCCCGTGACCCCGGAAATTCTCGCCGCCCGCGAACTGCGACGCGGCACCATGCAGTTGCTCGAAGACATCGCGCCGTACCGGCACCTCGGCATCGAGCCGCCGCTGCTGCATCTGCTCATCAACCGTGTCCACCCGGTGTCGGCGAACGCTCGGCTGATTCAGCAAGCCTTGCGCAACCTGTTCCAGGACCACGCCGGCATCCGCGTGCTGGCCACCGACGTGCCGGCCATCGAAGCCTATCCGCGCGCCGCGACGCGCGGCTTGCCGGTGCATCGGGTCGAGTACCGCCGGCCCCCGGGCAGAGTCGCCCCTGCCGCGCTCGACACCATGCGCGGCCTCGCTGGCGAGCTGTTTCCGCGATGGCAGCACCGATTTGCCGAAGTGTCCAGTCGCCCACCATTCCCTCTTGATACCGGGAGGCCCCATGGCGAACGCACATGAACTGGCCCGAGGCCACAAGCGGCTGTGCGCCCTGATCGAGTTCGCCGTTGGCGAGGGATGGCATGTCAAGCGCACACCGGGCGGGCACTTGAAATTTACCAAGGCAGGCTGCGCCGCAATCTACACCGGTTCGACGGCCAGCGACCACCGGGCAGCCCTCAACGCCCGAGCGCAGATCCGCCGCGCCGAGCGCGCGACCAGATGCTCAGTGCAGGGAGGCAGCCATGCCTGAACTGACTTCCCAGCAAATGGCCGGCAAACTGCTCGCGGCTGGGTTCGAGCGCAGCGGCCCATCTGCCTCGGCCTTGAGCGACCCGATCGCCGACACACCCATGATCGTGACCCTGGACCAGTTGCGCCCCTACGACCATGACCCGCGCAAGAAACGTAATCCGGCCTACGAGGACATCAAGGCATCCATCCGCGAGCGCGGCCTGGACGCGGCACCGGCCATCACGCGACGGCCCGGCGAGGATCACTACATCATCCGCAATGGCGGCAACACGCGGCTGGCGATCCTCCGCGAACTGTGGTCGGAGACCAAGGAAGAGCGGTTTTTCCGCATATCGTGTCTGTTCCGGCCGTGGCCCAGCCGCGGCGAAGTTGTCATGCTGACCGGCCACCTGGCCGAGAACGAATTGCGTGGGGGCCTGACGTTTATCGAGCGCGCCCTCGGCGTCGAGAAGGCGCGAGAGTTCTACGAGCAGGAAAGCGGCACCACCTTGAGTCAGTCCGAGTTGGCCCGCCGCCTCGCTGCCGACGGTTTCCCGGTTCAGCAGTCGCATATCAGCCGGATGAACGATGCGGTGCGCTACCTCCTGCCGGCGATCCCGACCGTGCTCTACGGCGGGCTCGGCCGCCACCAGGTCGAACGCCTGTCGGTCATGCGCAAGGCCTGCCTGCTCGCGTGGGAGCGCTACGCCAAGGGCCGCACGCTGATACAGGACTTTGACGACTTCTTCCAGGAGGTGCTGTCGCAGCTCGACACGCAGGCCGACGGGTTCGCCCTCCAGCGCGTGCAGGACGAGCTGATCGGCCAGATGTCCGAACTGCTCGGCATCGACTACGACGTGCTGGCGCTCGACCTCACCGAATCCGAAAGCCGCCATCGTGCCCTGGTCAGCGATCCGACCCCGCCATCGGTGCCGCCCGCTCTGCCTGAGCCTGGCTCTGTGGCACGCCCGCCCGCCGCGCCGGCCCCATCGGCCCCGACGCCGGCGGCCACACCTGGGTCGCGCGAGCGCGCGGGCGGCTCAGGGACGAACGACTCGCCCGCAGGAAGCCCCGTGGCGGTTCCTGGTGATCTGCTGCAGGGGCACATCGTTTCGCCTGCACCGACGACGGAACGGCTGCAATCGATTCAACGAATGATCGCCGACGAGCTGGGTGATGCACCGCATGATTTCTCGGCCAACGTCTTGCAGTCCATTCCTGTCCAGGCAGGCGGTCTCTACCCGATTTCCGACATCTGGCACATCGACGCGGGCCTGGACACGCCCGACCGCCTGCGCATCCACATCGCGCAGTTTGCACGCGAGATCGCGGGCGAGGCAGGCCTCGATCAGTGCATCGAGGACCGCGCGGACGGTATTGGCTTCGCATGCCATGCCAGCGCGCAGCCCCCATCACAGCAGGGTCGCGCCGTGCTGGCATTGCTGGCGAGCCTGGCAGGCCAGAGCTTCATCGATGCTGATCTGGACGTCGGGCAGCTTGCCGCCAAGCTGCCGGCGCTGCTGCACGGGCAAGGCGATGCGAACCGGCGATTGAGCGACACCGCGCTGGTCAAGCTGTTCCGATTGCTGCGCCTGGCCCGGCGCCTGCTGGACCTGGAATCCGGTACCGCAGGCCCTGGGGCATGAAGGAAGGAGCCCAGCATGTCCGCCCCGCACCCACTCAATCAAGCCGTCATCGCCCAGGCGCTCTACGACCTGCGCAACGGCCAACTGCGCCGCTGCAAGGCGATGGGCTTCAGCGAGGCAGAGCTGGATGCGCTCAAGCATCCCGCCATGGTGAGCGTGCTGGCCAACGCCAATGTCTCGTGGTGTTCCGTGTCCGTGAACCGCGAGGTGCTCCGGCGTCTGCTCTCGCAGGCGCAGGACGTGGAGAAGGAAATCGCGACCGTCGATCGCATGTTGCGCCTGGGGGCCAGCACGGAAATGGTCAGCCGCTTCTATGGCCTGACCCATCAGGAAGTGGCTCTTCGCCGCGAAATCCTCGGCCTGCCCAAGCGCAAGGGGCGTCACCCTGTCCTGGACGAGAAACAGGACGTCGAACTGTGGCGGCGCTGGAAAGCCATCACCAGCAGCAGGAATGTGGACTTGGAGGACGAGACCTCGATTCTCGATGCGGCCATGGACCTCGCCGAAGGCATGGATTTGCCGCTGTCGGTGGTCTGGGCCGCGATCAAGTCGTGGGTAGATCAGGGATTGGGTTGAGCCATGACCGTGGACGACACCGCACCACGCCATGGCCCCGTCGCACTTGCTGACCTGTTCGACGCGGCGCTGAAAGACCTTGCGCCCAGGCTCAGCCCACCCACACCCACACCCACGCCCACCCCCACGCGCATGCCTATACCTGCGCCATCACCTGCGATACCGGCCGCGTCCGGCGATGCCTTTCTCTTCAGCGGCAACCGGCATGAAACCGTACCGCGGCGGCTGTTCCTCGACCGTCGCCTGACGCCGCTGGAGCGCAACGCCTGGCAGGTGTTCCGGCTGATGCAGGGCGACGATGGCGTGACCGCCTTCCCGACGTATGAGCAGCTTCGGCCCTGGCTGGCCTCGATGCCCTGCGCCGGGCAGGCCTCGCACGAAACCGTGGCGCGGGCGCTGACGCTGCTGCGCCTGACCCGTTGGCTGAGCCTGGTGCGGCGACGGCGCGACCCCAAGACCGGCCGCATCCTCGGCAATCTGTACGTGCTGCACGACGAACCCCTGACTCCGTTCGAGGCCATGCAGCTTGACCCCGACTACCTGCAACTCGTCAGCCAGGCACTCGGCCATTCGGCCAAAGCCGTGCAGATCGTGGGCCTGCACACCCTCAAGGAAATCGGCGAAGACCCGATGCTGGCCGGGCGCACCCTGCCGTCGAGGCTGCAAGTCCTGGCCGAACGCCTCGCCAGCCAGGGCGTCGGGGCGCACGAAGGTTATCCACAGGAGGACGCCACGCACGAATCCGAAGAAGGGGCGACGAGCCTTCTTCGGAATCTTGATGACCCCACTTCGGAATCCGAAGCAGGGCCGAAACCCGCGCCAGACGCCTCTCTTCGGAATCCGAAGCAGGCCCGTACGGTACGTAGTAGTTGTATTGATGAAGTACGTACTACCGCGCGAGCACAAGCGCAGGTGCGCGCGCTGGGCGATCTGCAATGGCCCAAGCGCTTCGCGGAACTGAAGGCAGAGCAGCAGACAGGCGCGCGGGTGGCATTGCAGCAGGTCGATGCCGCGCTGAGGCAGGCCGTACTGGACGAATGGGCCACGCGATGCAGCAGCCACGGCATCCGCAATCCTGCGGGGTATCTGTTCGGCATCATCCAACGGGCCATCCATGGCGAGTTCAACGCCTGGGCCAAGAAGGACACGCCATCAGCACCCGTGCCGCCGAATGAGCGGCCACCACCACCGCCATCCCAGCCGCAGGGCAAGCCTGTGCCACCAGAAGTCGCCAGGCAGCACATTGAGCGGCTGCGCAAGCTGCTCGCCAGCAAGTGAGCGGGCCTGCAAGGCGATGAAGTGGATGCCGGTGGCTTCCAGTAGAGCTATCCCCTGGGGATAGTTCCACTGACGGCTACGACTTCGAACCGCTGCACGCCAGGCCTCGATCGCCTGCCGCGGGATCGGCCTCGTCCGCGCTTGATCCAGGCGCGCAGCGTTCCTTGGCGCTCCATGGCGCTATCCCCTGGGGATAGCTCGCGCCGCATGCACCCGCCGCGCCGTGAACCGGGGACTGGCGGGTTTCGGTTTGTTGACTGACTGCCTTCCGCCACCTGCCGAAGCTGTCCGCTCTTCTCCAACAACGAGCGGACACCATGGCAACCACCAACGAACCCCTGCAACTGAATCTCGGCTCC
>CAYRHV010000114.1:0-7073 GCA_964424045.1 uncultured Ottowia sp.
CGTAGAGAGATTCCAGCACCGCGTGCGTGCGCTCATCCTCGGCCGCCTCGGCCAGGGCGTCGATGCGGTCAAACCAGGCCTGGATCGGCGCTGCCTGCGCGTCGCCGCCGAGCAGGCGCGCGCGGCGGTGTGCCTGCCACTGCGCCTGCTCCGCCGGCGACAGGGTTTGCGGGAAATTGCGTGCCCGGTAGCGCAGCAGCAGTTCGGGCAGCCGCTCGTCATCGAAGCCGGCACGCGCCACGGCCAGTTCCTCGGGGCCAAGCGCGCGCAGGCGCGCCAGGCGACGCCGGTCGTTGTCGCCGAGGAAGCCGCCGTAGAGATCCTCGTCCACGTCCACCGGCGCTTCGGCGGGCGGGCGCGCATAGACCTGGGCCCACAGGGCGCTCAGGTCGGGCAGCGCGCGCAGGCGCTGGAAGTGGCGCTCGGCCGCCTCCAGGTCGACGCCCCAGCGCTCGGCCAGCTCGGGCCGCAGGGTCTTCAGGTTGGCGATCACGATCGGCGATTTGTTCAGGTGCACGCTCTTGAGCGCCAGCCGCGTCACGCTCTCGGGCAGGTCGGCGCTGGCCACGAACAGGCGCGCGCGTACCTCGTCGGGTTTCAGATCGGCCAACTCATGCGGATCGGCCGACAAATCCCAGGCCAGCAGTTCGTTCTTGTTGGTCGGGTGCATCGCCAGCGGCGCCATCACGGCAATGCAGCCACGCGCGGCGCCGAAGCGGCCGCTCACGTGCAGAAAGGGCCGCGCCTCGCGCAGCGTGGTCGGCAAGCCCAGCTCCTGGGCCACGCGGTCCTTCTTGCGCAGCGCCAGGCAGAAGTCGAACAGCTTCGGCTGGCGCTGGCGCAGCAGGCGCGCCAGGGCGATGGTGGCGCGCACGTCCGACAGTGCGTCGTGCGCGGCCTCGTGCACCAGGCCGTTGGCGGCGGTCAGGCGCTCGAGCCGGAACGTGGTGCTGCCGTCGTCGGCGCTGGGCCACTCGATGCCCTCGGGCCGCAGGGCATGCGCGCAGCGCGCGACGTCCAGCAGGTCCCAGCGGCTGCAGCCGTTCTGCCATTCGCGCGCGTAGGGATCGATCAGGTTGCGCCACAGCAGAAAGCGCGTCACCTCGTCGTCGAAGCGGATCGAGTTGTAGCCCACGCCGATCGTCGCCGGCTCGGCCAGCAGCGCGTTGATGCGCTCGGCAAAGCGGTGTTCCGGCACGCCCCGATCGACGCACTGCTGCGGCGTGATGCCGGTGATCAGGCAGGCCTCGGGTTCGGGCAGGCGATCGGTGGGCGGCTGGCAATACAGCTCGACCGGCGCGCCGATCTCGTTCAGCTCGGCATCGGTGCGGATGGCGGCGAACTGCGCCGGCCAGTCGCGGCGCGGATTCGTGCCGAAGGTCTCGTAGTCGTGCCAGAGAAAAGTGGATGCGGACATGGCCTGGAGCATAACCAGCGCGCAACCGAAACACCCACATGCAGTGGGCGGGAAGAACCAGAAGGAAATTTCCTGGATTTCTTCTGCGTCCTCTGCGCGACCTCCGCGCCCTCTGCGTATGGAGGTTGGTATTCAGCCACGACAAAACAGCTTGCGTCCCTTGACCCGCAAGCGCTTGGTCGGCGGCCGGCAGCACCGCGTCAGCGGCGCGCGCCCAGGGCGGCGGCCAGGGCATCGGCCACCGCGCGCAGGCGTGGGGTGCCGCGCAACTCGGGGTGCACCGCCAGCCAGCACGGCAGGGGCGCGATCGGCGCGTCGGGCAGCACACGCTCCAGTTCGGGCGTGCCCTCGGCCACCTGGCACAGGCCGGCACCCACACCCAGCCCCGCACGCACGGCCTGCCAGGCCAGCGCCGAATGATCGGTGCGGACGGCAAAGAACTCCCGTGACACCGGATGGCCCGCGCGTGCAAAGCCGCGCCGCATCTGCTCGCCCTGGTCGGGCCCGATCCAGTGGTGTCGCGCCAGCGTGTCCCAGCGCACTGGGCCGTGCCGCGCGAGATAGTCGCGGTGCGCGTACAGCCCCACCGGCAGGTCGCTCAGGCGGCGCACGATCAGCCCGGACTCGCGCGGCCGAAACATGCGCACCGCAATGTCGGCCTCCCGCCGCAGCAGATCGACCACGCGGTCATCGGGCACAAGCTCGATCTGGATCTCCGGATGCGCCTCGCGCAGGGTGCGCAGCACAGGCAGCAGCAGGTACTGGCTCACCATGTCGCTGGCGCTGATGCGCACGGTGCCGGCCAGGGTGCGTGCCTGCTGCTCCAGCGACAAGGCCATGTGCGCCACCTGCTGGCGCATGCGACGCACCGGCTCCAGCAGCACGCGGCCCGTTTGCGTGAACAACAGGCCGCGCGACGTGCGCTCGAACAGTGCCTGCCCGAGTGTCGCTTCCAACCGCGCCAGGCGCCGGCTCAAGGTGGGCTGGCTGTCCCCCAGTAGCGCAGCAGCGCGGCCCAGCGAACCTGCCTCGGCAGCCGCGAGGAACGCCTGCAGCAGTCGCCAGTCGAACAGCGCCAGGAAATCCTGGCGCGCCGGCAGCAAGGCATCGTCATTCATATCTGAATCACTGTCATTCTATCGCCGGGCTGTTCGAACGGCCGTCTCCGCTGCATGATCACGCCATGACCGAACCCGCATCGATCCACGCAGCCGGCCAGCGTCACCTGATCATTGGCAACGGCGTGATCGGCCGCGCCACCGCGCAGGCTCTGCATGCGCTCGGCCAGGACGTGACGTTGGCCAGCCGAGGTCCATCGGCGCCTGCGGACAGCAACATCCCGTACCTGAGTCTCGACGCACTGGATGGCGCGACGCTGCACGCGGCCGTCCGGGGGGCCAGCCATCTCTACCTGACCCTCGGCCTGCCCTATCGCGCAACAAGCTGGGAGCGCGACTGGCCGCGCATCATGCGCCACGCCATCGACGCCGCGCTGGCCCATGACGCGGGTCTGGTCTGGTTCGACAACGTCTACGCCTATGGCCCGCTGCCGCTGCAAGTGCCGATGCGCGAAGACCACCCGATCGATCCGCCCTCGCGCAAGGGTCGAGTCCGTGCCGTGCTGCTGGACCTGTTGCACGAGGCCGGCGCGCAGCGCGGCCTGCGCTGGCTGGTGGCGCGCAGCGCCGACTTCTACGGGCCGGACGTCCGCCTGTCGATCCTCTACTCCGCCGCCATCGAGCGCCAGTTGCAGGGCCGCGCGGCGTTCTGGCTGGGGGATCCGGACGCGCGCCACAGCTTCACCTACACGCCCGACGCGGGGCGCGCGCTGGTGCGCCTGGCACTGGACGCCGGCGCCTGGCAACAGAGCTGGCACCTGCCCACCGCCAGTCCGGCGCCGACGCCGCGCGAGCTGCTGACCGCAAGCGCACGCCTGCTGAGCGCGCCGGCGCGCGTGCGTCGCCTGCCGGTCCCGCTGGTGCGGGCCCTCGGCGCCTTCGCGCCGCTGCTGCGCGAGGTTGGCGAGATGCTCTACCAGAACCAGCAGGACTACGTCTTCAGCAGCGGGAAGTTCATGGTACGCTACCCGGACTTTCGCATCACGCCCTACGCGGAGGGCCTGGCGGCGATGGTGGACTCGCTGCGCCCGAGCGTGCGACCACGATGAAAAAGCCCGCTGCGCGAACGCAGCGGGCCGGTCAGGCAACGCAGCGACCGACGCTTCAATCGGCTGCGATCTCTTCTTCCGGCTCCGAGCCCTTGATGCGGTCCTTCTTCGGCAGCGGCGTGATGTCGAGCAGCACCTCGTCCTGGTCGTCCAGGTCCACCGTCAGGCGCCCGCCCTCGGTCAGGCGGCCGAACAGCAGTTCGTCGGCCAGCGCCTTGCGGATCGTGTCCTGGATCAGGCGCTGCATCGGACGCGCGCCCATCATCGGGTCGAAGCCCTTCTTCGCCAGGAACTTGCGCAGCTTGTCGGTGAAGGTGACCTCGACCTTCTTCTCGGCCAGCTGCTGCTCGAGCTGCAGCAGGAACTTGTCGACCACGCGCAGGATGACCTGCTCGTCCAGCGCCTTGAAGCTGACGATGGCGTCCAGCCGGTTGCGGAACTCCGGCGTGAACAGGCGCTTGATGTCGGCCATCTCGTCGCCCGACTGGCGCGCGTTGGTGAAGCCGATGGTCGCCTTGTTCATGGTGTCGGCCCCCGCGTTGGTCGTCATGATGATGATGACGTTGCGGAAGTCGGCCTTGCGCCCGTTGTTGTCGGTCAGCGTGCCGTGGTCCATGACCTGCAGCAGCACGTTGAAGATGTCCGGGTGCGCCTTCTCGATCTCGTCCATCAGCAGCACGCAGTGCGGCTTCTTGGTGATGGCCTCGGTCAGCAGCCCACCCTGGTCATAGCCGACGTAGCCCGGCGGCGCGCCGATCAGGCGGCTGACCGCGTGGCGCTCCATGTATTCGGACATGTCGAAGCGGATCAGCTCCACCCCCATGATGAAGGCGAGCTGGCGCGCGGCCTCGGTCTTGCCGACGCCGGTGGGGCCGGAGAACAGGAAGGAGCCGATCGGCTTGTCGCCCTTGCCCAGGCCCGAGCGCGCCATCTTGACGGCCGCCGCCAGCGCCTCGAGCGCCGGGTCCTGGCCGAACACCACGCTCTTGAGGTCGCGCTCCAGCGTCTGCAGCTTGCCGCGGTCGTCGTGCGAGACGCTGGCCGGCGGAATGCGCGCGATCTTGGCCACGATCTCCTCGATCTCCTGCTTGCCGATGGTCTTCTTGCGCTTGCTCGCCTGCGCGATGCGCTGCGCCGCGCCGGCCTCGTCGATGACGTCGATGGCCTTGTCGGGCAGGTGGCGGTCGGTGATGTACTTGGCCGACAGCTCGGCCGCGGCCTGCAGCGCCGCCGTTGCGTATTTGACGGCGTGGTGCTCCTCGAAGCGGGTCTTCAGGCCCTTGAGGATCTCGATCGTCTCCGGCACCGTGGGCTCGACGACGTCGATCTTCTGGAAGCGGCGCGACAGCGCCGCGTCCTTCTCGAAGATGCCGCGGTACTCGGTGAAGGTGGTGGCGCCGATGCACTTGAGCGTGCCCGAGGACAGCGCCGGCTTCAGCAGGTTGGACGCGTCCAGCGTGCCGCCCGAGGCCGCGCCAGCCCCGATCAGGGTGTGGATCTCGTCGATGAACAGGATCGCGTTGGGCTTGTCCTTCAGGCTCTTCAGGACGCCCTTCAGGCGCTGCTCGAAGTCGCCGCGGTACTTGGTGCCCGCCAGCAGCGCGCCCATGTCGAGCGCGTAGACGGTGGCGTCTTCCAGCACCTCGGGCACCGTGCCCTCGGTGATGCGCCAGGCCAGGCCTTCGGCGATCGCCGTCTTGCCGACGCCGGCCTCGCCCACCAGCAGCGGGTTGTTCTTGCGCCGCCGGCACAGGATCTGGATCGTGCGCTCGACCTCGTAGTCGCGCCCGATCAGCGGATCGATCTTGCCCTCGCGCGCCAGCTGGTTGAGGTTCTGCGTGAACTGCTCCAGCGGCGAGGCCTTCTCGCCGCGCTCGCTGCCGCCCTCGCTCTCGCCCTCGCTCGCGCCCGGCTGGCCATCGGGCTGCTTGCCGGCCTCGGGCGGATCGCTCTTGCGAATGCCGTGGGCGATGAAGTTGACCACGTCCAGGCGCGTCACGCCCTGCTGGTGCAGGTAGTAGACGGCGTGCGAATCCTTCTCGCCGAAGATCGCCACCAGCACGTTGGCGCCGGTGACTTCCTTCTTGCCGTTGCCGGTCGACTGCACGTGCATGATGGCGCGCTGAATCACGCGCTGGAAGCCCAGCGTCGGCTGCGTGTCCACCTCGTCGCTGCCGGCGACCTGGGGCGTGTTGTCCTTGATGAAGCCGGCCAGCGACTTGCGCAGCTCATCGATGTTGGCCGAGCACGCACGCAGCACCTCGGCCGCGCTCGGGTTGTCCAGCAGCGCCAGCAGCAGGTGCTCGACGGTGATGAACTCGTGGCGCTGCTGCCTCGCCTCGACGAAGGCCATGTGGAGGCTGACTTCCAATTCCTGCGCAATCATGGTGTGTTTCCTTTGGCGCCCCTAGCTTACGACTTTCCTGGGCTTTCGACCGTCCCAGTTGGGGAAGGTTCGGTCATATTCAACGCCATTCGTGAACGGTCCGTCTTCTTGGGGCTTTTCCCTAGCCACATTGTGACGTCCCCGTGCTACGAACCGCCGGATCGCCCGGCGCCTATTCGATCGGCTCGCTGACGCACTGCAGCGGGTGTCCGGCCTGCCGCGCCGCGTCCAACACCTGGTCCACCTTGGTCGCTGCGACGTCCTGCGGATAGACGCCGCACACGCCCTTGCCGTCGAGGTGGATCTTCAGCATGATCTGCGTCGCCGTCTCGCGATCCTTGTGGAAGAACTCCTGGATCACGACCACCACGAACTCCATCGGCGTGTAGTCGTCGTTGAGCATGACCACCTGGTGCATGCGCGGCGGCTTGATCTTCTGCGGCACCCGCTCGAGCACCACCGCCCCTTCTTCGTCGGACGGCTTGTGCGGTACTGCCTTGCCCGGCGTGCCCGCCGGTGTAATCGGATAGGAACTGGCCATGCGGTCGATTTTATCGAGGCGTCGGTCACGTGACCCGGCGCTGCCGGCACCACCCGCCCAGCTTCCAAGATCCGGGCGAAGCGCGGAAATTCAAGCCCGCCGGCCTCGGCACACCAGCGCCCGGAGAATTGACAAGCGCGACACGGCTGCCGCACACTGGGCCCAGAAGGGACGAGCAACAGCCCAGAGGAGACAGACATGCCGAGCGGACGCGTCAAGTGGTTCAACGACCTGAAGGGCTTCGGCTTCATCGAGCCAGACGGCGGCGGGCCGGATGTCTTTGCCCATTTTTCCGCCATCGACATGGACGGCTTCAAGACCCTGAAGGAAGGCGCACGCGTGGATTACGAAGTCAGCGAAGGCCCCAAGGGCCTGCTGGCGATGCACATCCGCGCCACCGATGCAGCGCAAGAAGCGGCAGCGCCCGTGCCCTCCACACGCGATGGCGAGGCGCCACCGGTGCCACCGCCTCTCTGATGAGCGCGAGCCACGCCAGTCTCACAAACGGCAACGGACCCCCGAGAGGGTCCGTTTTCGTTCTTGCACCTGGCGGAGACGGAGG
>CAYRHV010000115.1:0-5078 GCA_964424045.1 uncultured Ottowia sp.
TCGACTGCCCGGCCTTGAAGCGCTTGTCGAAGTCGTCGCGCTCCATCATGCGTGCCACGGTGTAGCGAGCCGCCAGCTCGATCAGGCCGCGCGCGCCCAGCGGGTCGCTCCATTCAGAGTTGTAACGAATTTCCGTACGACCCTGGTCGAGCACCAGCATGGCCTGGGCGAAGTAGGTTTCGGCGTTGGCGCGGATCTGCTCGGCCGTCAGCGGCGGGCGCGTGGTGTTGCGCCCCGAGGGGTCGCCGATGAGGCTGGTGAAGTCACCAATCAGGAAGATCACCTGATGCCCCAGATCCTGCAACTGGCGCATCTTGTTGAGCACCACGGTGTGGCCCAGGTGGATGTCGGGCGCGGTCGGATCGAGCCCGAGCTTGATGCGCAGCGGCTGGCCCGTGGCCTCGGACTTCTTCAGCTTGGTCAGCCAGTCGGCCTGCGGCAGCAGCTCGTCGACACCGCGCAGACTAATCGCCATGGCCTCGCGTACCGCATCGGAGACAGAGTCGTCTGCGTTTTTTGTATCAAATGTATCAATTTTCATCTTGATCTGCTTGCCGATGTAAGTCTGCGCCGATATACTCCGCGGCTGGTCTCTGATTCTAGGGGCCTGCTCGCGTTCCGAATAATTGTCCGAGCGGATCCACAGGCTTGCATGGGTCCGGTTGGTGGCCTGTGTCTCGAATAAGCACCCGCGCGTGAAGCAAGAACTGATATCCACTGGTCTGGCGGTTGCCGACTTCATCCATCGTCATCCCAAGCGCATCACGGCGGTCATCACGGCGCTCCTCCTGAGCGGAGCCGGTGGCGCCTTCGCCGTCGCCTCTCTGGCGCCGGTGGCTCCATCGGAGCCGCTGCGCCTGCTTACCGAAGCGGTGCAATCCCAGGCCCTGGGTACTCAGCTCGAGCTGCTGGACACGCACGCCTTCACGCTGTATCGCACCGAGCAGACGCGCGCCTCCGATTCACCCGAAGCCCTGCTCAAGCGCCTGGGCGTCGCCGACCCGGCGGCGGCGGCCTTCCTGCGTCGCAACCAGCTCGCCTGGGACGCGCTGTTCGGTCGTGGCACCAGCGGCCGCACCGTCACCGCAGAAACCGATGACCGCCATGGCCTGGAAGTGCTGCGCACGCAGTGGATGGACGGCGACTCCAGCACCCACTTCAAGCGTCTGCTGGTCACTCGACAGGACGATGGCTTCAGCGCCCACGTCGAGACCGCGCCCCTGGTAGCTACCCAGCGGCTGGCTAGCGGCACCATCCGCAGCAGCCTGTTCGCCGCCACCGATGAAGCCGGCGTGCCCGACAGCGTGGCGCGCCAGTTCGTCGACATCTTCGAATCCAGCATCGACTTTCGCCGCGGACTGCATCGCGGCGACCGCTTCTCGATCGTCTTCGAGAGCCTGGAGGCCGATGGCGAACCCCTGCGCACGGGCCGCATCCTGAGCGCCGAGATGACGAACCGCGGCAAGGCGCAGCAGGCTCTGTGGTTCCAGGAGTCGGCCGCCGACAAGGGCAGCTACTACGGCTTCGACGGCCAGAGCCTGCGCAAGGCTTACCTCATCATGCCGCTGGCCTTCACCCGCATGACGAGCGGCTTCGGCATGCGCAACCACCCGGTCCATGGTGGCCTCCGCGGCCATGCGGGGATCGACTACGGGGCGCCCAAGGGCACACCCGTGCGCACCGTAGGCGATGGCGTGGTCGAGTTCGCCGGCGTGCAGCGCGGCTATGGCAACGTGATCTACATCAAGCATCGCAACAAGCCGGACACCACCGTCTACGGTCATCTGTCGCGCATCGACGTGAAGGCCGGCCAGGCGGTGCAGCAGGGTGACAAGATCGGCGAGGTGGGCGCCACCGGCGTCGCCACCGGCCCGCACCTGCATTTCGAATTCCGCATCAACGGCGAACCCCAGAATCCGGCCGTGGTGCTGGCCGAACAGCGCGAGCAGGCGCCGGTTTCCACCCGTGCCCGCACCGAATTCACGCGCCTGGCCTCGGCCATGAAGCTGCAGCTGGAAGCTGCGGCGCAGGCCACCCCGGCCAGCTTCGAGTAGCGAGCTCTCATCAGCGCGACCGAAAGCCGGTCAGCCCACGACAAAGGCGCCCTCGGGCGCCTTTGCTGTTTCCACGTTCGCCTCGGCGGCGCGGCAGATCAATCAGCGACCGTGAATGACGATCCGCAGCCGCAGGTGGCCTGCGCATTCGGGTTGCTGACCACGAACTGGGCGCCCTGCAGCTCGTCGCGATAGTCGATCTCGGTGCCGATCAGCAGCGGATAGCTGGCGGCATCGACCAGCAGCGAGACGCCGTCCTGGGTCATGACACGGTCGTCCTCGCCCACGGCCTCCTCCAGCGCAAAGCCGTACTGAAAGCCCGAGCAGCCGCCGCCCTGCACATAGACGCGCAGCTTCAACTCGGGTTTGCCCTCGGTGGCAATCAGCTCCGCCACGCGCGCCACGGCCGCATCCGTCAGAACGATGGATTCCAGCGTGGCTGGCGCCACCGCTGATCCCTGGGCTGTCACCCGCATTGCAATCTCCATGCAAAGAATACATCAAAAGGTATTGTGACCCATGTCAACCCTGGCGGTTCTCCGGCTCCAGGATCGGCTCGGTGGGTTCGAAACCCGTCGCTGCCTCGGCCTCGGGAGCCGCCCTGCCGGAGACCAGTGGGTGTGAAGCCCGCATGGCCTGTGGCTGCAACTGGCCGATCACCGTCGCCCCCGGCTGCATCTCCAGCGCCTGGTAGCGCACATCCCCTTCGATACGCGCGGTCGGCAACAGTTCCAGGCGTTCACGCGCCAGCACCGGGCCAAGCACGGTGCCGCCGATCACCAGCTGGTCCGCCTGCACCGCGCCCTCGACCTGCGCGCCGGCGGCAATCACCAGCAGGCTCGGCGCCTCGGCCTCGGCCTGGACGTCGCCCGTCACGCGGCCAGCGATCTCCAGCCCCCCCTGGAACACGCAGGCGCCGCTGACGCGCATGGTCGGCCCAATCGTGCTTTCGATCTGCAATGGCTTCCTGATGCCCAACATGGCTTGCCTCCGGATGCAATGCTCCCTTTTATCACGAGCCCGGTCCGGCCACCGACAAAAAAACCGCGCCCAGCCGGGACCGGCTGGCGCAGTTTCGAGTCGGGCCAGGGCCCAGCGTCGCGATCAGCGCTTGCTGAACTGCTTGCGCCGGCGCGCGCCGTGCAGGCCGACCTTCTTGCGCTCGACCTCACGCGCATCGCGCGTCACGAAGCCGGCGGCCGACAGCTGCGGCTTGAGCTCGGCGTCGTAGTCGATCAGGGCGCGCGTGATGCCGTGGCGGATCGCACCAGCCTGGCCGGATTCGCCGCCACCGCGCACGTTGACCTGGATGTCGAAGCTCTCGACGTGGTCGGTCAGCACCAGCGGCTGCTTGCTGATCATGATCGAGGTCTGGCGGCCGAAGAACTCCTCGATCGACTTGCCGTTGACCGTGATCCGGCCCGAGCCCCTTTTCAGAAACACGCGGGCGACGCTGGACTTGCGCCGGCCGGTGCCATTGTTCCATTCACCAATCATCGTGCCACTCCTCAGATTTCCAGCACCTTGGGCTGCTGCGCGCCGTGCGGATGCTCAGCGCCGCCATAGACCTTGAGCTTCTTGATCATGGCGTAGCCCAGCGGGCCCTTGGGCAGCATGCCCTTGACGGCCTTCTCCAGCGCACGTCCCGGGTGGCGGGCCTGCAGGTCGCGGAAGCTGATCTGGCGCAGGCCGCCTGGATAGCCGGTGTGGCGGTAATACATCTTGTCGGTCTCCTTGGCGCCGGTGACGCGCAACCTGGAGGCGTTGACGACGACGATGAAGTCGCCGGTATCGACGTGAGGCGTGTAGATGGCCTTGTGCTTGCCGCGCAGTCGGCGGGCCACTTCGCTGGCAACCCGTCCGAGCACCTTGTCGGTGGCGTCAATCACAAACCACTCGTGCGTCACGTCAGCGGGTTTGGCGCTGAACGTTTTCATGAGTCTTCCTTGAAAGGATGTGGTCTGGTCGGCCCTTTTCCACGGTCGGTGCTCTTCTTGTGACGGAGCCTCTTAGGTGGGGATGAAGTTCTTGCCGCGGGGCCAAGTCGCTGCAAAGCCTTTCATTTTAGCTTGATTCTGAAAAATCAGGCAAGACAGGCACTGGGCCGGGCGCTACCATGGCGCACCATGTTCAGTTACCGCCACGCGTTCCACGCGGGCAACCACGCCGACGTGCTCAAGCACCTCGTGCTGATTGCCACCCTGCGCCACCTGATGCACAAGAGCACGCCGTTGACGCTCGTGGACACGCACGCGGGTGCCGGCCTCTACCGGCTGGACAGCCCGGCGGCCCGGACTTCCAGCGAGGCGCAGGCCGGCATCCTGCGCCTGCAGCAGGCAGAAGGCGGGCCGCGCCGGGACCCGCAAGCCGATGCCCTGGCCGACTACCTGGCGCTGCTGGCGCGTTTCAACCCGCATGACGCCCCCTGGCGCGTCTACCCGGGCTCGCCATTGCTGATGCACGCGCTCATGGACGAGCCGGAGCGCGCCGCCGTGCACGACCGGCTGCGCCTGTTCGAACTGCATCCGACCGACTTCAAGGCCTTGAAGGCCCACGTTGCGCAACTGCAGGCCGGCCGCCGCGTGAGCGTCGAGCGCCAGGACGGCTTCGACGCGCTGAAGGCCCTGCTGCCCCCGCCCGCCACCGCCGGCGGCTCGCGCCGCGCCGTGGTGCTGATCGACCCCAGCTACGAGATCAAGAGCGACTACGCAAGGGTCGCCGCTTCGGTCCAGGATGCCTTGAGACGCTTTGCCACCGGAGTCTGCCTGGTCTGGTATCCGCTGATCGAGCGAACCGAGGCGCATGCCTTGCCAAGACGCCTGAAAACGCTGGCACAGCAGGCAGGTCGCAACAGCCTGCACGCCACCCTTTCCATCGGCAGTGCGCCCGGCGGCTCCGGGCTGACCGCCAGCGGCATGGTGGTCATCAACCCGCCTCATACCCTGGCCGCCCGGCTCCGCGCGGCGCTGCCCCGCGTCCACGAGGCCCTGGCCCAGGGGGCACACGCCGGCTGGACCGTGGCTG
>CAYRHV010000115.1:5178-7025 GCA_964424045.1 uncultured Ottowia sp.
CTTTATGGCGTGACGGTGGACGACATCAGCGGCCTGTCTTCCATCACCGAGGCCTTGTCCAAGCTGTCGCGCACTGCTACCACGCGCATCGTGTTCGACGAATATCAGCCCGCCAGGAGCTACCGCAAGGCCACCGAGGAGATCAGCAAGGTCAGCTACGTGATGGGCGAGATCCTGGATTCCTTCTACCTCACCACGGTCAATGTGCAGGGCTACCTGGACCGCACGCGTGAATACCTCAACGCCCTCGGGGACGTCGTGGACATCTGGGAAATCGGCAACGAAATCAACGGCGAATGGCTTGGCAACAATGCCGACGTCGTGGCCAAGATGACAGGCGCCTATGACATCGCCAAGAGCCAGGGTCGCACGACGGCGCTGACCCTCTACTACAACGAGGACTGTTGGGAGAAGCGCAGCAACGAGATGTTCACCTGGACCGAAGCCAACGTCCCGCAACGCATGAAGCAGGGCCTGGATTACGTGCTGGTGAGCTACTACGAGGAAGACTGCAACAACCTCAAACCCGACTGGAATGCAGTCTTCAAGAAACTGGCGGCAATGTTCCCGAATTCACGCTTGGGCTTCGGCGAAGTCGGCAGCTACTCCAACAACACAAGCGTCAAAGCCGCCTACCTGCAGCGCTACTACGCGCTCAAGCCGCCGGTGGCAAACTACGTGGGCGGCTACTTCTGGTGGTATTTCCGCCAGGACATGGTGCCGTCGTCCAAGCCCCTGTGGAGCACGCTCAACCAGGCGATTGCGGCCACGCGCTGACGCCGCCGGCGTCGACGAAACGGGACGGCAGCGCAGTCAGCGCCTGCCTGCGGGGCCCGTTCAGCCTGTCGTGAACCATGGCAGGCGCCATGGGCACACGGGCTGTTGACTGCACCAGCGGCCGTCTGGTGACAGAATTACGGCCTTGTCGTGCGCCTGCAGCACCACCGTGGGTGCGCCGCACGCGCCTGACTCCAACCCACGCCCATGCCGCAGCCTCCGCGTCGCCAGCTGGCCCTGGCCCTGCTCCTGATCGTGCCGGCCCTCTGGGCAACCAACTACCTGATCGCCCGCAGCGCGCCGGGCGTGATCGCGCCCAACATGCTGGCCGGCCAGCGCTGGCTGCTCGCCGCGCTGCTGTTCTGTGCCCTGACGCACCGCGAACTGTGGGCCCAGCGTCATGCGGTGCTGGCCGACTGGCGCCGCACCCTGGTGCTCGGCGCCCTGGGCATGTGGATCTGCGGCGCCTGGGTCTACCTGGCCGGCCAGACCACCAGCGCCGTCAACATCGCTCTCATCTATGCGCTGGCACCGGTACTGATCGTGCTGGTCTCGCGCCTGTGGCTGAAGGAGCCCTTCAGCCTCGTGCAGGCACTGGGCGTGGCACTGGCCCTGGCCGGCGTGCTGCACGTGGTGCTGCAGGGCGAATGGGGGCAGCTGGCGCAGGTGCGGTGGGTGATCGGGGACGCCTGGGTGCTGGGCGCGGCGCTGTCCTGGACCTTTTTTTCGATCCTGCTCAAGCGCTGGTCCAGTCCACTGAGCGAAAGCGCCCGCCTCGGCGCGATCGCCATCGCCGGCGTCCTGGTGATCCTGCCGTTTGCCGCCTGGGAGGCGGTCACGGCGGTCGAGCCGGCGTTCTCGCTGAACGGCCTGCTGCTGGCGCTGGCCGGCGCCCTGCTGCCCGGCTACGCGGCCTACCTGGGCTATTCGGTGATGCTGCGCGAACTGGGACCGGCGCGGGTCAGCGTGGTGCTCTACCTCGGCCCACCCTACGGTGCCCTGCTGGCCTGGCTGGTGCTGGGCGAGTCCATTCACTGGTACCACGCCGTCGGCCTGCTGCTGATCGTGCC
>CAYRHV010000116.1:0-7023 GCA_964424045.1 uncultured Ottowia sp.
GCGCGCCGGATACGCCGCGCGCGTACCGAGGCACTTGCGCCGTATGGGCTCAGCCCGCACCAGGCGGGCGCGTTCGTCGCCATCGCCCGGCACCAGCGCCGGCATCCGGACGAGGAGTTGCGCCTCTCCGACCTGGCGCAGCGGCTGCGCATCGCGCCGCGTTCGGCCACCGAGGTCGTCGATGCCCTGTGCGAGCGCGGACTGGTACGGCGCGAACCGTCCGCCACGGACCGACGGGCCACTTCGCTGGTCCTCACCCCGGCCGGGCAAGGCGTGCTGGCCGACGTGCGCGCGGCCAACCCGGCCACCGAAGTCTTCGCGGCGCTGACCGATGCGGAGCGCGCGCGGTTGGGCGTGCTGCTGCAGAAGATCCTGGATGCAGAACGCTGAGGAAGGCGGGCGCCCGGAAGCAGGAGCCGACTGCCGGGGCAGGACGCAGGTCGGGTTCCGGCGCGCGGTGTAAATCCACCGCCCGAACTGCCGCACCCAGGTCGCGGCTCAGCACCCCAGAAAGGTGTGGATCGATGGCGACAGCGGACGCTGCGCGTGACGCACCAGGCTGAGCGGCCGCACCAGCGGCGGCAGGCCGGTGTCGATCTCGGCAAGGGCGCCGCTGGCCAGCAGGTCGGCCACCACCAGGCGTGGCAGGCAGCTGATGCCGACACCGGCGGCCACCGCGCGCTTGATCGCCTCGTTGTCTCCCAGCTCCATGTCGACCCGGACTTCGCCCACGTGCAGCAGCAGCCAGCGCTCGACTTCATCGCGCGTGCCGCTGCCCGGTTCGCGCAGCAGCCAGCGTGCCGCAGCCAGCTGCTGCCGGCGCACGCGCCCCTGTGCCAGGGCGTGTCCCGGCGGCGCGATGGGCACCAGTTCGTCGTCGCGCCAGTGCGTCACCTGCAGTTGCGGATGCCGGCATGGCCCCTCGATGAGGCCGAAGTCCAGCCGCATGGCGGCCACGGCAGCGACCACTTCGGCGGTGTTGCCGGCACTCAGCCGCACCTGCGCGGCGGGCTCGCGCCGGCGCAGCTCGGCCAGCAGCTGCGGCAGCAGGTAGTTGGCAATCGTGGTGCTGGCGCCCAGGTGGATCGACACCGGCGCCCCCGCCAGCAGGCCTTGCAGCGCCTGCGCATCGTCCAGCAGGCGTTGTGCGCTGGGCAGCAGGAGCCGCCCCGCCTCGTTGAGCACCAGGCGCCGGCCGCGGCGGTCGAACAGCGGCTCGTCCAGGGCCTGCTCCAGCCGCGCCAGCGCCTGGCTGGTGGCCGATTGCGTCAGGGCCACGGCTTCGGCGGCGCGACGCACGCTGCCATGTTTCGCGATGGCGCAGAACAGCTCCAGTTCACGCAGGGTCAGGCGCAGACGCATGATCAGCAAATATGTTCAGTGAGATTAAAAATCATCGATTTACATTATCACAATAGTCGCTGAAGATGAGCGCCTCTGCCACTGAGCACCATCTGCCTGAAGCCATGTCGATTTCATCCAGCGCAATCCATCTCGGCGCCCCACGCCTTCCCGGGGCGCTGCCGGGCCTTGCATTGACGCTGCTCGTGGCCGCCGCCGCGGCCGGCCTGGCGCGCCTGCAGCCCATGGGCCGACTGGGCCTGTCGGCACTGGCGCTGGCCATCGTGCTGGGCATGGCACTGGGGCACACCGTTTATCCGCGAATCCAGGACAGCGCAGCCGCCGGCGTCGACGTCGCCAAGGGGTCCCTGCTGCGCCTGGGCGTGGCCCTGTTCGGCTTGCGCCTGACCTTTGCCGAGGTGGCCGCAGTTGGCGCCAGTGGCCTGCTGACGGATGCCGTCATGCTGTGCAGCACCTTCGCCCTCGCCTGCTGGGCCGGGCGCCGCTGGTTCGGCCTGGACGCCACCAGCAGCATGCTCATCGGCGCCGGCAGCTCGATCTGCGGCGCGGCGGCGGTGCTGGCCACCGGGCCGGTGGTGCGCGGCACGGCCGACCAGGTGGCGGTGGCCGTGGCCACCGTGGTGGTGTTCGGCACGCTGGCGATGTTCGGCTATCCGTTGCTGCTGCCGCTGCTGCAGCACTGGGGCATGCCCGAGGCCGGCTATGGCGTCTGGGTCGGCTCGACCATCCACGAGGTGGCGCAGGTCATCGTCGCCGGCCGGGCCGGAGGCGAGCTGGCCGCCGACCAGGCGCTGATCGCGAAGATGCTGCGCGTCATGATGCTCGCGCCCTTCCTGCTGCTGCTGTCGATGGTCGTAGTGCGCCGGGCCGAGCCGGGAACCGACGGCGGTCGCGGCATCGCGATCCCGTGGTTCGCCCTGTGGTTCGCCGGCATGGTGGCGGTGCAGTCCACGGGCTGGCTGGACGAGGGACTGACCCACGCCCTGTTGTGACTCGACGAGCTGCTGCTCGCCATGGCCATGGGCGCGCTGGGCCTGACCACGCACGTGTCGGCGATCCGGCGCGCCGGCCGCAAGCCCCTGCTGCTGGCGCTGGTGCTGGCCCTGTGGCTGCTGCTGGGCGGCGTGCTGGTCAACGGGCTGCTGGGGCGCTGGTGGTTCTGACGGCGCGGCCAACCGGCGCCGGCCCCGCGACCGGCGGCCGCCACCGGGCCCGATCCCGAACGCAGAAGGGCGCCGGCCTGGCGAAATCTGGAGACCAGGCCGCTGTCACGACGCCGGAGGTTCGGCCGGATCCAGGCCCTTCCGGGCGACCCAATCGATGACCGCCGCGCGCGTCAGGCCGCCCAGCAGTCGCGCCCGCTCGCGCCCGTCCGCCGCGAACAGCAGGAGCGTCGGGACCGAGGCAATGCCAAAGGCGGTCAGGGCCTGGGATTCGCTGGCCGCATCGAGCTTGACGACGCGCAGCTCCCGGCCGAAGTGCCGCGCCACCTCGTCCATGGCCGGAGACATGGTCTTGCAGGGTGGGCACCACGGGGCCCAGACGTAGGCGAGCACGGGCGTCGAGCCCTGCCGCAACATGGCGTTCAGCTCGCTGGCGCTGACCGCCATGGCGCCCCCGAGTGGGCTCTCGTCGGCGCTCACGGGCGCGCCCTGCCCGGCGCGACTGCAATTTTCCGGCGCTGCGTCCTGGATCATTTGTCGTTGCCCTGTCATGGGGTACTCGGTCGACCTCGGCCTTCAGGGCATCCGCAGCACGTCGGGGTGCTCCAGCGGCGCGTCCTTGAACCAGACCCTGGCGCTCTGCGAACCCACGGTGGCGACGAGGCCGGTCCCGCCCGGCAGGCGGCCCCAGCCCTGTGGCCCGAGCGCCTCGCGGCCCACGGTCAGGCCGCCGGAGACGACCAGGAACTCCAGCCCGCGCGCATTGGCGACGGTGACCGTCGCGCCTGCCTGCCAGTCCTCGAGCCGCACTTCCTCGTGGCCGTCGGCAAAGAGGACGACGGCGCCGCTGGCGCCCGGGCGCGGCTCGACTCGCTCTCCCGCGCCCGGCTGCCGCACGATCCGGGTCGAGTCGCCGGCGCGGAATTGCCACAGCCGCACGAAGATGGTGCAGCCGTCCAGGGCGGCGGGGACGTGCGAGGTTCCGGGCGGGTTGCGGAAGTAGCAGCCGGCCGGATAGTCCCCATGCTCGTCCTGGAAGGTGCCGGCCAGCACGAGGGTTTCCTCGCCGCCGCCGTGCGTGTGGCGCGGGAAGCGGCTGCCCGGCGCGTAGCGCACGATGCTCGTGGCGCGCGCCACCTCGTCGCCGACGCGATAGAGCATGCGTCGCTCGACCCCCGACGCCGGACTGGGCACCCAGTCGAGCCGGGCGCCGTGGACGATGACGGGTTTGGACAGGTCGTCATTGATGCGCATGCGGCGCCTCCTTCATGCTCGGCACCAGGCCGTATCTGACGTCGCCGGATTTCAGCCGGCGCAGGGCCTCGCCGGCGTGTTCCAGCGGCGGGCCAGCGACGCGCGGCCGCCTGCGCCGACGCTCTCGTTGTCACCAGCAGGCAGTCTATCGAGATCCTGCCGGCCTGACCGGCCTGCGCGCGCGTCGCCCGGCGATCGGATCGATCGCGGCCGGGCAACGCGTCAGCCTCGGCGGTAATCGGCCGGGCGCAGCTGCCCGGTGGCGTCTACCAGATTGGTTTCCATGCCTGGCACGATGTCGGTGTTGTGTGCCGAGACGCAGCGCCAGCCCTGCGCCGTGCGATGCACGACGAAAGAGAACAGGTTGCGCCGCACGCCGGGTACGGCCACGCCATCGGCGGCCGTCTGGCCGGTGAGCGACATGCGGGCGTGCACCACCGCAATGGCCTCCGACAGCAGCCGCACCTTGACCCGGGCCAGGCGCAGCGTCGAGTGCTGGAAGATCCTGGTCAGGCCATCCGCGTGGGCCTGGCGGATGGCCTCACGGGCGTGCCACCAGATGCCGACCACGTTGACGAAATCGGCATCCGCCTCGAACAGGGCGGCCAGCGTGTCCGGGTCGCGGCGATTCCAGGCTTCGACGAAGACGGCGGGGATGCTCTCGGGACGGTCCAGGGGGGTGTAGGCGGGTTGCATGGTCCTTCTCGCGGATGCAGGAAACGCGCGTCGCCGCCGCTGAAGAGGCCCGGGCGGCGAGACGGGGTCCGGCGCCGGAAGCTCGACGCGCTCAGGCGAGCGCCTCTGCCTCCTGCTCCTGCGCTTCGGGCAGCATCGCGGCCCGCGTGCGCGGACGCAGGCTGGCAAGCGCACCGCTCCACCGGGCCAGCTCGTCGAGCATCTGCTGCGCCGAGTGCTCGACCAGCTCATTGGACCTGAAGGCACCGGAGTCGTCCAGCGATTGCCCCACCATCGGCACCATCACGCCCTCGACCATCGGCATCATCTTCAGCGTCGTCACCAGCAGCTTGGCCGCCTGCGCCGCGCGCAGGCCGCCCGAAGCGCCGCCATAGGACACGAAGCCGCAGGCCTTGTAGTTCCACTCGCGATACACGTAGTTGAGTGCGTTCATCAGCGCCGGCGGTGGATTGAAGTTGTACTCGGGCAGCACGAACACGAAGGCGTCGGCGGCGGCCACGCTCTCGGACCAGGCTCGGGTGTGCGCGTGCTCGTACTGCTGCATGACCGGGTGCTGCGGCTCGTCGTAGACCGGCAGCCGGAAGTCGGCCAGGTCCACCAGGCGCACGTCGAAGTGGCCGTGCTCGCGCGCGAAGCCATCAAACCAGCGCGCCACGGCCGGGCCGGTGCGACCGGGGCGGGTGCTGGCGATCACGATGTGAAGTCTGGGTTTCAATTCAGGTTCTCCTTCGGGGTTGAGGTCCGAACGCTGGGGCGCGAACGGATGAAGTCGGTACATGTCATGACCGCAGAGCGCGGATTTCCGCCTCGGCCTGCATGCCATCTGCCAGCACCAGTTGTGGGCCGATCGGCCGGTCCGGTAGGGCGTGTCGGTTGCGTTCAGTATTCCGAAAATGGAACAATCGACAGTGCGAGGCGACGTGGCCGAGGTGTTAAGGTCGGCCGCCGTACCCGTCGGCCACCCACCGCACCGGACGCCGCGATTTGAAGCCCGCCATCCGCCTTCTTTCCCTGCTGCTGGCCACGGCCCTGATGAGCGCCTGCGCACTGCCCCCGATGCCCGAGCGGCCCGCCTCCAGCGCCCTCGATACCGCGCAGGCCGCACAGACCACGCTGGGGCGCGCGCTGGAGCCGGAGCTGCGGCGGTACTCGGGCCAGAGCGGCACCCACGTGCTGGGCGACCCGCTTGCCGCCTTTGCGGCGCGCATGCTGCTGGCGCGCGCTGCCGAGCGCAGCCTGGACGTGCAGTACTACATCTGGCGCGGCGACCAGACCGGTACCCTGCTGCTGCAGGCGCTGGTCGATGCGGCCGACCGCGGCGTGCGCGTGCGCCTGCTGCTGGACGACGGCGGCACCTCGAGGCTCGATCGCGAGCTGGCGGCGCTGGCGCGGCACCCGCGCGTCGAGGTGCGGCTGTTCAACCCCTTCGTGCTGCGCTGGCCCAAGCCGCTGGGCTACCTGACCGACTTCGCCCGCGCCAACCGGCGCATGCACAACAAGTCGTTCACGGCCGACAACCAGGCCAGCATCGTCGGCGGGCGCAACGTCGGCGACGAATACTTCGGCGCCACCAACGGCATCCTGTTCGCCGACCTCGACGTGCTGGCCATCGGTCCGGTGACGCAAGCGGTCTCGGCCGACTTCGACCGCTACTGGGCCAGCGCCTCGGCCTGGCCGGTGCAGGCCATCGTGCCCGCCGCCGATGCCGCCGTGCGGTCCGAACTGGCGGCACGCGCGGCCCGAGTCACCGAGTCCGAGGCGGCCCGCCACTATCTGCGGGCCGTGCGGGAGACGGCATTCATGAGCGACCTGCTGGCGGGGCGCCTGCCCCTGCAGTGGAGCCGGGTGGACATGGTCAGCGACGATCCGGCCAAGGGCCTGGCGCAGGCGCGCCGCGGCGGCCTGCTGCTGCAGCAGCTGCACCGGGTGATCGGCGTGCCGCAACGCTCGGTGGACCTGGTTTCACCCTACTTCGTGCCCACCACCTACGGCACCGAGGCGCTGCTGCAGCTGCGCCAGCGCGGCGTGGCGGTGCGCGTGATGACCAACGCCTACGAGGCCACCGACGTGCCGCTGGTGCATGCCGGTTACGCCAAGCATCGCAAGCCCCTGCTGCAGGGCGGCGTGGCGCTGTATGAAATGCAGCGCCACGTGCCGGCCGCCACCGGCCGGGGCGCGCGCCTGAACCGGTTCGGCAGCTCGGGCTCGAGCCTGCACGCCAAGACCTTTGTCGTTGACGCCGAGCGCGTCTTCATCGGCTCGTTCAACTTCGATCCGCGCTCGGCATTGCTGAACACCGAGCTGGGCTTCGTCATTCACAGCCCCGAACTGGCGCGCCAGATGCACGGCATCTTCGATGTCGAGATCCCCGAGCGCGCCTACACGCTGCGCCTGTCCGAGGACGGGCAGATCGAGTGGCTGGACAACGCCAGCACGCCGCCGGTGCTGCACCACAGCGAACCGGGCAGCACCTGGTGGAGCCGCGTCATGCTGCGCGCGCTGTCGACGCTGCCGATCGACTGGCTGCTGTAGGGCAACGCTGAACAAG
>CAYRHV010000117.1:0-6928 GCA_964424045.1 uncultured Ottowia sp.
CGAGCGCGATCAGGGCATACATGCTGCCCAGCACCAGGCCGTTGATGATCTGCTGTAGCAGGATGTCCATGCGAAGCCTTCCTTCGAGGTGCGGGCACCGGTGTCGCCGGGCCGACGTGAACACAAGGCCGTCGCCGACCGCCTTGTGGGCGCCCGCGACCACCAAAAAAACCCGCCGACCAGCTGGCGCGGGCTTCAAGGGCTGCGATTTTATCGAGCCGAAGGCCTCTGCACGGGCTCAAGGGGCCGGGGTTTTCCCTTGAAAGGCGCGACTTTCCGCAAGGCGTCGCACGTCATGCCGGCTGCGGCTGGCGGCCGGCTCGCCGCGCCACCGGCCGCGCGTCATTCGCGCCCGGCGTCCTGGTTGCGGCGGCGCAGCTCGGCCAGCTTCTCGGCGATGCGGATCTCCAGGCCGCGCGGCACCGGCTGGTAGAAGCGCTGCTCGGGCATGTCGTTGGGCAGGTAGCGCTCGCCGGCAGCAAAGCCGCCGGCCTCGTCGTGCGCATAGCGGTAGCCCTTGCCGTAGTCCAGCTCCTTCATCAGCTTGGTCGGCGCGTTGCGCAGATGCAGCGGCACCGGCCGCGTGACGTCCTGGCGCACCCAGGCGCGCGCCGCGTTGTAGGCCTTGTAGACCGCGTTGCTCTTGGGCGCGACGGCCAGATACACCACGCACTCGGCCAGCGCCAGCTCGCCCTCGGGGCTGCCCAGGCGCTCGTAGACCTCGCTCGCGTCCAGCGCCAGGCGCAGCGCGCGCGGGTCGGCCAGGCCGATGTCCTCGCTGGCCATGCGGATCATGCGCCGCGCCAGGTAGCGCGGGTCGGCGCCGCCATCGAGCATGCGTGCGAACCAGTACAGCGCCGCATCCGGGTCCGAGCCGCGCACCGACTTGTGCAGCGCGCTGATGGTGTCGTAGAACTGCTCGCCGCCCTTGTCGTAGCGGCGCAGCTGCTCGCCCAGCACCTTGAGCAGCCAGGCGTCGTCCACGCGCTCGACCTGCTCGGCGGCGGCCGTCACCGCCATCGTCTCCAGCGTGTTCAGCAGGCGCCGGGCGTCGCCGTCGGCGTAGCCGATCAGGCGCTCCAGCGCCTGCGGCTCGATCGCCGGCAGCGCCTGCTGTGCCTGCGCCCGAGTCACGATCTGCTTCAGATCGTCGGGGCCGAGCGTCTGCAGCACGTAGACCGTGGCGCGCGACAGCAGGGCCGAGTTGACCTCGAACGAGGGGTTCTCCGTCGTCGCGCCGATGAAGGTGAACAGCCCGCTTTCGACGTGCGGCAGGAAGGCGTCCTGCTGGCTCTTGTTGAAGCGGTGCACCTCGTCGACGAAGACGATGGTGCGCTGCGGCGCCAGCCCCGCGGCCGCCTGCTGCGCGCGCTCGACCGCGTCGCGGATGTCCTTGACCCCGCCCAGCACCGCGCTGATGGCAATGAACTGGGCGTCGAACGCCGCCGCCATCAGCCGCGCGATCGTCGTCTTGCCCGTGCCCGGCGGCCCCCACAGGATGCACGAGTGCGGCCGCCCCGACTCGAACGCGATACGCAGCGGCATGCCCGGCCCCAGCAGGTGCTGCTGGCCCACCACCTCGGCCAGCGTGCGCGGGCGCAGGCGCTCGGCCAGCGGCGAATGGGCGGGAATGGCGGCGGCGCTCACGGCAGCATCGGCCCGTGTGCAGCCCGGGCGCGGCGCTTACTCCAGGGCATGATCCAGCGCCCAGTCGGCCAGCAGCGCGGTGGAATCGAGCACGGCCACGCACGCACTGGTTTCGTCGATCGCCAGCGGCAGCTCGGTGCAGCCGAGGATCACGCCGTCCGCCCCGAGCGCGGCGTGCCGCTCGATCAGGCGGCTGAAATATGCGCGCGTCCCGGCGCCGGGCTGGCCGGGCACCAGCTCGTCCAGGATGATGCGGTGCACGCGCTCGGTCTCCTCGGCATCGGTGCGCAGCAGCGCGATGCCGCTGCCGTCGAACACGTCATCGTAGATGCGGCCTTGCAGCGTGAAGCGCGTGCCCAGCAGCAACGGGCGGCGGACGCCCCGCCGCACGGCCTCGCGCCGCACGGCCTCGGCGATGTGCAGCCACGGCACCGGCAGCCCCGGCGCCACCAGGGCGTAGGCGTCGTGCGGGGTGTTGGAGGGGCAGATCACGAAGTCCACCCCGGTGGCGCACAGCTTGTCGATCGAGCGGCGCATCAGGTCGGCCCACTTCTCGCGGCGCCCGTCGCCGACGTTGACGTGCTCGGCCAGCGAGAACGCGTGCAGCGTGATCTCGGGATGCTGGTGGTCGCCCAGCCGCCGCGCCGCCTGCGCGCAGATGCGGCGGTACACCAGGGCGGCCCCTTCGGCCGTGATGGCGGCGATGCCGATGTGCTTCATGCTCGAGTCGATGCGGATGCGAAGGCCATCATAGTGCGCGAGCCGGCGCGGCCGACGGGCGCCCTTGCCCTCGCGGCGCAGGCACCGTTCCCGTGGGATGTGCAGTGGGGCAGCGACGGACTTCAAGTGATCACTCGTGGAACAGGAGCCGTTCGGGATCGACGCGGGGCCGGCTGCCTTCTGGACCGACGGCCGAAAATACGGTGATTCCAGCGCCGCGCAAGCCGACCCGATCGGTAACCATCACCCAATGCTCTTGGACCTCTCGACCCCGCTCGCGTGCGACTGGCAGCAGGCCGCCGCCGAAGCCCGCACGCCGCGCCTGCTGCAACACATCTCCGCGCCGCTGGTGCGCTTCACGCCCACCGACCCGCCCGTGTTCCCCGAGGTCCTGCTGCCGGCGACGTACTGGGTGCGCCTGCGGCTGCTCGGCTGCATTCCGTTCGGCCGGCAGGCGATCGTCATCTCGTATCCACCCACAGCGCACGGGTTCACGGTGCATGACGCCGGCCACAGCCCGCTGGTGCGCCAATGGGATCACACCATCACGATCCTGCCGGTACCCGGCGGCGCCATCTACCGCGATCGGGTCGACATCCGTGCCGGAGTGCTGACGCCCCTGGTCTGGCTGTTCGCGCGGATCTTCTACCGCCACCGGCAACGTCGCTGGCAAGCGCTCGCGGCCAGCGGATTCCGGTATGACGAAGCCTGACCCGAGGCTCGCCTCAGTCGCGTGAAAGCCATGCTGGCGGACCTGGGCCGCATCCCCTCCCTCGGACGGTCGAGGCAGCCGCGAGGCCAGTGCAGACAAACCGCACCGCCTCCAGTGGCCACGCGAAACCACCCGATTGGGAAAAAGCTTGGCCAAAATCTGGCGCCGGCTGCCGGCTTGACTCAGAAATCCATCTCGATGCGTTCGCCAGTCTTGGGGTGGATATACCAACCTTTGGCACGGTAACGTACCGAGGGGGCGTCCCGCTCGGTCGTGTCCCAAGGCATGGTGCAAATCCACAGCCCCGACGGGTTGGAAGCGCGCTACTCAGCGAGCCACAGCGGGCAGCCGAGTGGGTGCAGTATCGCTCAGGGACTGCCCAGGCCTTCCAACCGCATGTAGCATCGGTTCAGGCCGCGCAGGGACTCCGTCCAGAACGGTTCGGTTTACCCCAGAAAGCCAATACACCGGTCCGAACCCAACGGACAGGGGCAGGCTTGGCAGCAAGCGCCACATCATCACGGACCGCCAAGGCATCCCGGTGATGTTCTGCGTCACCGGCGCCAATCGACATGATTCGGTGATCTTCGAGCAGTTGGTCGATGTCTTGCCACTGGTGCGAGGAAAGCGCGGCAGGCCGCGCCGGTGGCCGGACAAGTTGCATGCCGACAAGGGCTATGACTTTGCGCGTTGCCGCGCCCACCTGCGCAAGCTGGGCATCACGGCGCGTATTGCCCGGCGCGGCATCGAGCACAATGACCGACTCGGGCGTCATCGCTGGGTGGTCGAGCGCACGCACGCATGGCTGGCTGCCTTTGGCAAGTTGCGCACTCGCTTTGAGCGGCGCGTCGACATTCATGTCGCGCTGCTTTCCCTGGCTTGCTGCATCATCTGCGCTCGCCATCTCACCCAGTTTTGTTAGTGGCTCTTAGGCTTACACCACTTGCTGGGACATCAACCACCGCCGTGTTCTCAACGCACCGGAACATCGAAGTACTGTTCCGGATAGGGCTCACGCTCGAGCGTGTAGTGCCACCATTCCTCCGGTTGATTGCGCCAGCCGTGGCGCTGCATCAGCGCGCGAAGCCATGCGCGGTGGTGGCGTACTTCCGTCGGCAGGCTGGGGTTGTCGGTGTGGGAGAGTTCATCGAAAAGATCAAAGGGCGTGCCCATGTCGACTTCCTGGCGTTCGACCAGCGGCCCACCCAACACGTCTTGTGCACGCGATGCATCGGTGACGACCAGCGTCAAATCCACCGTGCTGGCGCGGCTGTGACCGGAACGCGCGGAAAGGTAGCGCCGTTCGAACAACTCCTGCTTGGGGACACGCGGGTAGTACTCGGCCTTGGCGACCTGGTCTTCCGGATCCTTGGCCCAGCGCAAGAAATCGTCGACCGCGCGCTGCGGCCGGTAGCAATCAAAGACCTTGAGGGTCAGGCCCAGCGTCGTCGCTTCACGCTGCACCGCCGCCAACGCCTGCGCTGCCGGTCGGCTGAGCCAGCATCGAGCCGCTTCATAACCTGCGGCGCGGCGCCCCATGAAATTCCGATCGCTGTGGTAGCGAATCTCCTGCTCAATGCTCGGCGCCGTCACATCGATCGGCACCAAATCGGGCGCTTGAGCCACCTCCTGAGTCGCACAGCCCGCCACCAGCAGCGCCGCGAACAGTGCACAGCCGCGCCAGATACCGGCTCCGCTGCGTGATACCCCAACCGACTTGTCGCTCCTCATGCTTTTCTCCGTTGGTCGCGCACAGCTGCAATATATGCGTTGCAGGAAACAGTGAACTGAACCTCCCTGGAATTGAGGAGGCTCCTCCGATTGAGAATGGAGCCATCATGAGGAAGATGCCGAGGTCCGGATCGCCGACGCCATGCTCGCGGCGCAGTCCTTGGGCTGGCAGTCCGGCATCGGCCTCACGCAGAAAGCCAATGATCGGTTCCTCGGTCTATCGCTTCTTGAGCAGCAGCGGCCCGATCTCGTTCCAGGGTTGATCGGACTCCGGAATTGCCCGCCACGAATCCCTGGGCGCAGCGTAGGCCAATGCCTGAAGCCGCATCAGCTTCTCGTATCGCATGAATCCGGCACTACCATGATGAGAAAACAGTACCACCTCCGAGAGAGTAACGATGGCCTCCTGGCCTGGGACGTCGACCGACTCATCCGCCTCACGCAGGGCCTGGAAGCCACGCCAGTCCTGCTGGCCGAAATCCGCGAGCTGGATGAGCCGTACTGGCATGCATCCGGCGGGGATCTGCCCACCTGCCGATTGATCGCGAACCACATGCGCCTGGTTCAAGATGCCGATCTCGCGCACCCGATCATCATTTGCCCCGAAGGGCGGGTGATGGATGGGATGCACCGGGTACTCAAGGCATTGCTGCAGGGCCGTGAATTCCTGCTGGCATATCGGCTGCCGATCCTGCCCGAGCCGTGCTTCGTCGGTGTCGATCCGGATCGGCTGCCCTATGACGAGGATTGACGGTTCGCCCAGGTCGGCAGCGCTTCGTGCGACACGACTTGTTCCGAACGTCAAGACGACAAGCCGAGCCGCTCGATGAAGATCGCCCTGAAGGACTGCGCACTGATTTCCGCCATGGCCGCCCCTCCCTCTGCTCCCCGGCTGCAGCACCCAGCAGCCCGGCACCGGCGCCAGCATGGCCGCCAACCCGGCCTCGGAATGCTGCTTGAACCAGGGCGGCAGGCTGGAGATCGTGCGCGACGCCTCCGGTCGCGAGAAGGGCACGTGCCACCTGCCCGATCGCATGGTGATCGGCGAGTGGGCGCTCTACCGGCGCGATCACGCAAACAAGTGAGTGCCGGCGCAGCCTGGCCAGCGACACGCATCCATCGGACCGCGGGAGCTTGCCGCCCCCGCCCGCACAAGCCCACCGATCCAGAGTACCGCACCTCACCGCCGGGACCGCACGGTGTATTCTTTCTCCATGAGCAACGCAACGATCAATTACCGCTCGCTCGCGGTCTCCGAGCGTCTCGAACTGGTGGCGGATATCTGGGACAGCATTGCCGAAGAGACGAACGCGGTTGCGCTGGAGGTGTCCGCCGAGGAGCGGCACGAGTTCCATCGAAGGCTGGCCGCGCACGAGGCTGAGCCGGCGAGCAGCCTGCCGTGGGCAGCGGTCCGTGAACAGCTGTTCAAGGACCAGGCTTGAGGCGGCTGTGGATTCGCCCCGAGGCGCAATCGGAGCTCCTGGAAGCGCAAGCCTGGTACCAGCAACGAGCTCCGGTGTTGGGCCTTGAATTCGCTCGGGCAGCAGATGCTGCGGTGGCTCGTGCGCTCCGGATGCCGCAGGCGTATCCAGTCATCGAGGCAGATTCTCGGCACGTGCCGTTGTAAAGGTTTGCCTGCCCCTGAGCCATCACGCGACGGAATCTGAACTCGTCGTTGTTTCATCTTTCCATCACCGGCGCAGGCCGCGCTCATGATTGAAAGACACCGGCGATTGACTTCACGCCCGCCTGACATGAGCACCGGGAGTGCTGGTCATGGCTGAAATTTTCAACCGTCTGCACCGTGGCCCGAAGCGGTACGACGACATGCTGCCCGAATGGGGACCGCCGGTGACCGGAGCCACCCGGCAACCGGGCATGCCACACCTGTCCAATCGACAGATGGCGGCATCATCCGAGATGGCGTCGCGCAGCAAGGCCCGGTAAGTCCCAAGCGCGGCAGCCGCGTGGGCACGGGGCTGGCGATGCAAGCCGCCGCCCGCCCCTTCTTCCTCACCGCAGGAAGAAATACCCCCACAGCGTCAGCACCACGATGCAGACCACGTTCAGCACCGCGCCGGCGCGCACCATCTCGATCTGGCGGATGTGGCCGGTGCC
>CAYRHV010000118.1:0-6906 GCA_964424045.1 uncultured Ottowia sp.
GGTCGATCGGCTTGACCTCGTGCAGGCTGCCGTCCTTCTTGCCCTTGCCGCGCGGTGTGCGGATGGCGTCGAAAACAAAGGCTTCGGTCATGGCGGGCAACTCCTGGCGCATCGGGCGGCAACGGAACCAGCCCGAGTATATGCATTGTGCCGAGCAATCGCTCTGTGAAAATCAGCGTGCGCCCGGCGCCGCAGCAGACGCCGGGCGCGCGTGCCGACCCACCAGGGCCCGCTACAGCGCCCCGGTGCGCAGGTCGATCAGGCGCCGCTGGTCGCGCATCGCCGATTCCGAGGCGTTGAACATGGGCGCGACCGGCGCACTCGCCCCGCTCTCCTGGCCGGCACGCGCCGGCCGCTCGGCGGCGAGCCCGGCCACGCCGCTGCCCGCCATGATGCGGCGGAAGGTGGCCATCACGGTGGGCTGGTCGTCGTCGAAGTCGCCATGGTGGCTGGCGCTGGAGGCCGACAGCGAGTCGGCCGGCTCGGTATTGGGCGCCAGCACCAGGTCGACGCCCAGGCGCTGCAGCAGGCCGCGGTCGATGAAGCGCTCCATGCCCAGGATCGGCATGCCGTCGCGGAAGAACGGGATGCGTGCCTTGTCCTCGAAGGCGTTGGAGATCAGATACAGCAGCGACTTGTTGTAGATGCGGCCGCAGTTGTCGTCCTGCTCGGCCTTGTCGGTGAGCGCGAAGATGGCCATCTTCTCGATCTGCCGCGCCTGCAGCGCCGGCGCGTAGTGCTGGTCGAACAGCTCGACGCGGCAGGCCGGAGCCCACAGGGTGCAGGTCTTGACCGGGATGCCGCGCTGGCCCAGCAGGCCGACCAGCGGCGCCAGCAGGATCGAGCCGGCACTGTGGCCGACCAGGTGCACCTCGAGCGCCGGCAGCTTCTGGTGCAGCGCCTGCAGCAGGTCGGCCACCAGCGTGGCGGCGCGGCCCTTGCCGCTGGCGGACAGCGCGTTCTCTTTGATCTCGTCCCACACCGACTTGCCGGTGAGCGCGCGCGCCAGCGGCTCCAGCGCATCGTCCAGGCGATCGAGCATGAAGTCCTTGGCGGCGTCAAGCATGCCCTCGGGCTTGCGGCGGCTGACCGCGTCGCGCAGGATGTTGGTGATGGTGGTCCAGTAGTCGGTGCGCCAGATGAAGGCCAGCGGATAGACCTCGCCGCCCAGCAGCAGCGGCCGGTATTCGGCGAGCCGCTGCACCGCCGCTTGCGCGCTCACCAGGCCGCCGTGCGCATACAGCAGCACACGCGGCACCGCCCAGCCGGCGGTGACGCGCGGGATGTCCTCGTCAAACACGCGCTGCAGTTCCTCGCGCGTGCTGCCGTAGTCGCCACCGGCCTTGAGCACGCCGTTGTTGCCGACGCTGACGATGTGCGGGCGCAGGTCGGCAAAGGAGTAGCCGGTGGACGCCGCGGCCGTGCGCGCGTGCACCGCGGCGGTGGACTCGAGGCGCCGCAGGCGGACCGGCGCGCCCAGGCGCGCGACCCAGACGTCGGTGCCGTTTTCCAGCCAGTCGTCGTAGCTCAGCAGCGCGAAGCCGCCGCGGCCCCAGCCGGAACCCCAGGAATTCTGGAGCCAGAAACCGCGCTCGTCGTAGGCCACGATGGCAAAGGCGTGACCCCCCAGCACCTCGTCCGTCTGGACGATGACGCCGTCGGCGCCGACGCGCGACCAGCCGTGGTGCACGGTGCAGGAGGCATACAGCACACCGACCTCGGTGATGGCCGAATGCATGGCCACCAGGTCCTTGTGGTTGACGCGGAAATACGCGCCCAGCGGACGCTGCAGCGCGTTGGCCACGCGCGCGTCGTTCAGCCCGCCATCGGCCGCCGCAGCGGCCTTGCCGACGCCACGCCCGGTGGCCCGGCGCTTCGCCGGACGACTGGGGTAGAGCGATTCGGCGCAGACGCCGTGCTTGTGCCATCCCTTCATGGCACCGCGCGCGCTGGAGCCGGAGTAGTCCTCGCCGGGCCATTCGTCGTAGCGGCGCGCCAGGTCGTACATCATGCGTGGGCTGATTGGCGTCGCATCGGGCACGACGCGCCGGCGGCGCAGCAGGTACTGCGCCACCGTGGCCAGGCCGTAGCCGGTGCAGGCACCTTCCGTGCCCTGGTCGAGGATCGGCACCTGCCAGTCGAGGTAGTCGCCGAGCGACACGTGGGTCGGCACCTCGATCAGGGTCGGCGTGTACATCAGGTCGCGAAAATCCAGCGTGTCCGGCCGCACGTCCAGCGTGCGTTGCGGTGCAGCGTCGGCACCCGCCTGGCGCGCCTGGGTCCGCGCGCGGCGCTGGCCGCGTGGTGCGGGTTCGACGGCAACGTCTTCAGTGTCAGTCGACGCAGCGTCGGCGATCGCCTCGTGGCCGCGCGGCAGCGCCGGCGCCGTGGCAGCGGCCCGCGGGCGACGGCCAGCCCGGGCGCTCTGCACCGGCGCCGCCGCCGACACGCTCGGGAAGCTGCCGTCCAGCACTTCCAGCGCCAGCGCGAACAGGCGCTCACGCTCGGCCGCGCCGTTCTGGCCGCCGTTGATGCGCTGCGTGATGTCCCTGAACCGGTTCGCGTCGGCCAGGGCATTCAGGCCATTGTGGGTCCAGAACAGCGCGGCGATCTCGAAGCCCACCTCGGGGTCGGCGGCCTGTTCGGGCTGGCGCACCAGGTCCAGGCCCATCAGCTCGCCGTAGCGCGCGTAGTTGGCCCGGCCCGTGATCTGGATCGGGCCGCGCCCCTTGAAGCGCTTGCCGTCGCCGGCCTGCGTGTTGCCCAGGCGACGCGCCAGCTCGCTCGGCGGCTCGTAGCGCCGCTGCGCCGCAGTCGGCCCCCAGAGTTCCTGCAGGAACTGCAGTTCGCCCGATTCGTGCCCGAGCTGAGCGACAAAGGCGGCGGCACGCTGCAGGTTGGCGTCGATCTGGTGTGCCTGCATCGCGCGGTTGAGGGGATCGAGGCATTGCGCGCGGCGTTGCGCGGACGCATGGCGCATGATCCGCGCGAGTTGCAGGTCGGTCAGCATGGCGGTCTCCTCGCTCCTGCGTCGTCAACACATGCGGAACGCTCCCGCACGCCGGTCGCGACGCTGGACCAGAGTTACCAGATGCCCCAGCCGCAGACAACCGGAGCTGGGTACACAGGCCTGGCCGAATGACAGCCCGACCAGCCGCCGCAACACCGGTGGCAGCGCAAAAGGAATGCGAAAGTCCAAAAAACGGGCGATTCACATCCCGAGGTAATACTTGTCACCGATCACCCGGGCTCGACCACTGCGGGGCGTGGGGGCTCAGGATGGCGCGCCGTGGCGGCCGGCACCGGCGGCAAAGCGGGCGGCTCCGGCCAGCGCCGCCTCGATGCAGTCGCGCCCGCTCGCCCACTCCTGGCGCAGCGCCTCGGGCAGCTCGTGATCCCACTGCGTCAGCACGCTCAGGCGGTCGGCGCGCAGCGTCTGCTGCGGGAACGCCGCCAGCTGGTGCGCCAGCGCCAGCGCCGCCGCGCAGGCCTGGCCCGGTGGCACGACGCGGTTTGCCAGGCCGATGGCCAGGGCCTCGGCGGCGTCAACGCGGCGCCCGGTGAGGATCAGGTCGAGTGCCCGGCCCTGGCCGATCAGGCGCGGCAGGCGCACCGTGCCGCCGTCGATCAGCGGCACGCCGAAGCGCCGGCAGTAGATGCCGAAATACGCATCCTCGGCCAGCACGCGCAGGTCGCACCAGAGCGCCAGCTCGGTACCACCGGCGACGGCGGCGCCCTCGACGGCAGCGATCACCGGCTTGGACAGCAGCAGCCGCGTCGGCCCCATCGGCCCGCGCGGCTGGCGGGCGTCGGCCGGGAAGTCCAGCTCGGCGCGCAGGCGATCGGACTGGGCGCGGGCGTCAGCCGCCAGCGCCGCGCCGGACTGGAGGTCCCAGCCGGCGCAGAAGTGCCCGTGCGCGCCGTGCAGCACGGCCACGCGCGCCTCGTCGTCGGCCTCGAAGGCCAGGAAGGCGGCGTGCAGCGCACGCGCCGTGGCGTCATCGACGGCGTTGCGCACGTCGGGGCGTTCGAGTGTCACCAGCGTGACGGGGCCTTGTCGGTCGATGTGGAGATTCATGAGGGTTCTCGGTCGCACTGCCTGGCCTGATTCTGGCAGTTGGATGCGCCCGCCGGTGCCGGCCTCGGCGCGCCAGGCAAGGCGCGAGGAGGCCGCGCACTGGTGTGCGCCACGACGAGCAACGCCGCATGGCGCGGCGAGGGTGGTGCTGGCGGGTGCATAGCGCGCTCATCCAACAGGTGAGCACGATGGAAATGGCCAAGCTCAATGTTCATGCGCGTTTCGAGACGTTTGCAAGCGGTCAACTGCCGGATTCAGGCTTAGGGTTTGCCGGGGCTGCCAGCGGCGGGCAAGCTCGCTAAAGTCTGACGGGTTTCGGTCACACGTGGCAACCGGGGAAAGTGTGCAGTTCATTCAACTGTTGATCAGCGGCATCGCGCAGGGCTGCATTTACGGCCTGATCGCCCTGGGCTTCGTGCTGATCTACAAGGCCACGGAGATCGTCAACTTCGCCCAGGGCGAGCTGATGATGCTGGGCGCCTTCTGCGCCCTGGCAGCAATGGCCTGGCTGGGCCTGCCGTTCTGGCTGGCGGTGCTGTCGACGCTGGCGGCGATGGCGCTGCTGGGCCTGCTGCTCGAGCGCCTGCTGATCCGGCCGATCCTGGGCGAGCCGGCGTTCTCGATCATCATGCTGACCTTCGGCATCGCCTACGTGGCGCGCGGCGCCATCACCATGATTCCGGGCGTCGGCACCGAGACCCACATGCTGCCGGTGCCCTACAAGGACCAGGTGCTGCAGCTGGGCACGCTGGTACTGAGCGCCGAGCACCTGGCGGTGATCGCCGTCACGGCAGTGCTGTGCGGCGTGCTGTATGCGCTGTTCGGCTACAGCAAGGTCGGCATCGCCATGCAGGCGACATCGCAGAACCAGCTGGCGGCCTACTACATGGGCATCCCGGTCAAGCGCATCAACGGCCTGGTGTGGGCGCTGGCGGCGCTGGTAGCGGCGGTGGCCGGCATCCTGCTGGCGCCGATCACCTTCGTGCACGCCAACATGGGCTTCATCGGCCTGAAGGCGTTTCCGGCCGCGGTGGTGGGCGGCTTCGGCAGCCTGCCCGGCGCCATCGTCGGCGGGCTGATCATCGGCGTCATCGAGTCGCTGTCGGGCTTCTACCTGCCCGAGGGCTTCAAGGACACCGCCGCCTACATCGTCGTGCTGATCATGCTGGTGATCCGGCCCAACGGCCTGTTCGGCGAGCGACTGATGAAAAAGGTGTAGGACCCGGCCGTGCGTTTCATCTTCAAGACCAGCTACGCGCAGGACATCCGCCTGGCCCGGCATGGCGGCCACGTGTTCTGGTATTCGGTGCTGCTGCTGGCCCTGCTGGCCGCGCCCTGGCTGATCGACGAATACTGGCTGGCGCAACTGACCTTCGTGCTGATCTACGGCATCGCCGGCCTCGGCCTGATGCTGCTGACCGGCTTCACCGGCCAGTTCTCGATCGGCCACGCCGCCTTCCTGGGCGTGGGCGCCTACACCGAGGCGGTGCTGACCAATGCCGGCTGGCCGTTCCCCATCGCGATGGCGTGCGCGGCGCTGCTGGCCGCGGCGGTGGGCGTGGTGATCGCCCTGCCGGCGCTGCGCGTCAAGGGCATCTACCTGGCGATCGCGACGCTGGCGTTCGGCTTCATCGTCGAGGAAGTGCTGGCGCGCTGGGAAAGCGTGACCGGCGGCAACGCCGGCCTGAGCCTGGGCCCGCCGGCCATCGGCGACTGGCAGGTCGACTCCAGCGCCGGCTTCTACTTCATCTGCCTGGTGGTCGCGGTGGGCGCCACGCTGGGGCTGCTGAACCTGTTGCGCGCGCCGACCGGGCGCGCCTTCGTCGCCATCCGCGACTCGGAGATCTCGGCCCAGAGCATGGGCGTGCACCTGGCCTGGTACAAGACGCTGGCCTTTGCCGTGTCGGCCGCGCTCACCGGCCTGGCCGGCGCGCTGTATGCGCACAAGCTGATGTTCATGTCGCCCGAGCAGTTCGACATCATCCAGTCGATCGACCTGCTGCTGCTGGTGGTGATCGGCGGCCTGGGCTCGGTGCACGGCGCCTTCCTGGGGGCGATGTTCCTGATCGGCATGCCGCAGGTGATCGCGCTCAGCAAGGACCACCTGCCCGACGTGATCGGCCAGGCCCCGGGGCTGCAGGCGCTGGTCTACGGCCTGGTGCTGATCGGCTTCGTGCTGTTCGAGCCGATGGGCCTGTACGGCCGCTGGCTGAAGATCCGCACCTGGCTGCAGTTGTTCCCGTTCTACCGCCAGGGCATGTTCAAGCGGCAGAAGGCGTTCCAGAAATCGGACCGGTTGAAATGATGCACCCCCTATGTCGCTGCGCTCCATCCCCCTGGGAGGGGGACGCACCCAGTGCCCAGGGGGACCCCGGTCACGGGTGCCCACGCCTGGCCTGCTCCGCGGCCATTGGTCAAACACGGACTCGGATACGCGGGGGCCGAGCGCAGCGATGGCCCGTGTGGAGCCCGGGCCCCCTCTGGCCGTGCCGAGAAGCGCAGGGGCTGGGGCACGCATGGGCAGCGCAGCATGCCCATGCGACGTGGCCTGACTTGCTGCGGTTGTTTGAACGGAGCGCCCGCAGGGCGCGCAGTGAGTTCCGCAGCAGTGCCCCAGGCCCGAGCATCGCAGGCTGCCCCGAAGCGAAGCGCAGGGGACACGGCCAGCGGGGTCGCCTTTTCTTTGCCTACTTTCTTTTGGCGACGCAAAAGAAAGTAGGTGCGCTGCCGGGCGCACATCCCGGCCGACCACGCCAGCACCCCCCACCACCGACCATCCACACGAAAGCAGGCCAACAGGAACCATGAGCAACGCCCTGCTTTCCGCC
>CAYRHV010000119.1:0-6877 GCA_964424045.1 uncultured Ottowia sp.
TCACCACCACGCGGCCGGTGAAGGTGGACAGCTGCTTCTGGTCCTCGTAGCGCAGGGTGTCGGACTCGATCTGCATCGGCTGGTCGCGGTCGGCCCGCTCGGCCAGGACCGGGCCCGCCAGCAGCAGCACGCACAGACCCAGGGCCAGTGGAAACCGGCGTCGCGCGGCAGGCACTCGAGGCGTTTTCATCGTCGGCACGCTTTTTGCTTGATTGGGGCAATCGATTGTAGGGGCCTCCGGGCACCGCGCCGCCCGCCCGCCCATGAAAAAACCCCCACGCTCTCCCGCTTCGCGTGGTCCGCTGCCCCCAGTGGGGGCGTTTTCATCTTGGGGCGGCCCGGCGATGAAAAAAGCCCGCCGGAGCGGGCTTGCCTCACGGGCGCATGCGCCTCAGCCGCGCTTGCGCTCCTGCTCGATCAGCTGATTGGTGATCTGCAGCATGCGCTCGAAGCCGCCGGCCATGGCGCCGTCGGTGTAGTAGCGCCCGGCGATACCGAGCGCCGGCGTGCCCTCGACCCGGTAGTCCTCCTGCAACTGCATGGCGCGGCGCGCCTGGGTGGCGACGCCAAAGGACTTGTAGACCGATTCGAAGCGGGCCCGGTCCAGGCCCTGCTCGGCGATCCAGGGGAACAGCACATCGGGCTGGTCCAGGCGCTTGCGCTCGACCTGCAGTGCCTTGAACACCTTCTCGTGCACGGCATCCACCTGGTCCATCGCCAGCAGCGAGTAATAGATGCGCTGCAGCGGCTCGAAATTGCTCTGGAACTGCACGTGCTCGAGGCGCACGGTGACATCCTTGGGTGCGGCCTTGATCCAGGGCTCGAACACCGGCACGAAATTCATGCAGTGCACGCAGCCGTAGGAAAAGAACTCGATCACCTCGATCTGGCCCTTGGGCGCATCCACCGGCGCCGGCTGCTTGAGCTCCACGTAGCCCTTGCCCGACTGCGCCCAGGCCGGCAGGCCCGGCAGCATCACGGCCGCGGCGCCAAGAGTGAATTCACGTCGTTTCATGCTTGTTCTCCAGACATCCTGTCGCTGATGGAGCCCGTCGCGAAGCGCGAGTTCCGGGGCGGTACGTGACCCAGTTAACGCTGCACCCGTACCAGGGCGGCATCAAAGCCATTTTGTTCCAGCCGCTCGCGCACGCGCTCGGCGGCGTCGCGGTTCTGCAGCGGGCCCACGCGCACGCGGTAAATGGTGCGGCCGGCCTGCTCGCGCTCGCTCACGCGCGCCTCCACACCGAGCAGCGACAGGCGCGCGCGCTGGGCATCGGCGTCGGGCGCGGCGCGAAAGGCACCGGCCTGCACGAAGTAGGCAAAGGGATCGGCCGGCGCCGTCACCGGCGGCGGCAGGCCCGAGCGCGCGGCCGCGAGATCGCCCAGTGGATCGGCCGACGCCGCGGGTGCGCCAGGCTGTGCCACGGCCGGCGCCTGCGGCCGCACCTCGGCCGGTGGCGGCAGCGGCTGCGTGGCCGCGCCCTCGGACGGCGAGGGGATCGGCATCGGCTCCGGCACCGGCGCCACGCCGGCGCCGAACGGATCGGGGGCATTCGCCGGACCACGCCCGCGCAGCGCCGCGTTCGGGTCCCAGTCGCGGTTGCGCTCGGCCTCGGCGGCGTCCTGGTGTGTCGTGCGGGTGGCGCCCTTGTTCAGGAACGGCACCGGCACCTTGGCGACGTAGATCGCCACCGCCAGCGCTGCCGCCAGGCCGATGATGGCGCCCAGGACCAGGCCCAGGAAGGTGCCGCCGCGCTGTCTGCTCTTCATCATGTCGGGTCGAGGACTCACATTCGGGTCGGTGCCGAGACGCCCAGCACCGCCAGGCCATTTTGCAGCACCCGGGCGGTCGCCGCGACCAGGGCCAGGCGCGCCCTTTTCACGCTTTCGTCGTCCACCAGGATGCGCTCGGCGTCGTAGTAGCTGTGGTAGCTGGCGGCCAGTTCGCGCAGGTAGAAGCTGACGTCGTGCGGCGCGAAGTCGCGCGCTGCACCGGCCAGCATGTCCGGGTATTCGGCCAGCCGCAGCATCAGGGCCTGGGCCGCCGGCGTGTCCAGCGGCGTCAGGTCGGCGTGCGCCAGCGCCGCGACGTCGCCGCCCCAGGCCTCGAGCACCGAGCAGATGCGCGCGTGCGCATACTGCACGTAATAGACCGGGTTGTCGTTGTTCTTCTGCACCGCCAGGTCGACGTCGAAGGTGTATTCGGTGTCCGGCTTGCGGCTCAGCAGGAAGAAGCGCACCGCGTCGGCGCTGGTCCACTCGATCAGGTCGCGCAGCGTGACGTAGCTGCCGGCGCGCTTGCTGATCTTGACCTCGTCGCCGCCGCGCACCACGCGCACCATGGTGTGCAGCACGTAGTCGGGATAGCCCTCCGGGATGCCCAGGCCCACCGCCTGCAGGCCGGCGCGCACGCGCGCGATGGTGCCGTGGTGGTCGGTGCCCTGGATGTTGATGGCCTTGCGGTAGCCGCGCTCCCACTTGGTGATGTGGTAGGCGACGTCGGGCACGAAGTAGGTGTAGCCGCCATCGCTCTTGCGCATCACCCGGTCCTTGTCGTCGCCGTAATCCGTGGTGCGCAGCCACAGGGCGCCGTCCTGCTCGTAGGTCGCGCCGGCCGCGACGAGGCGCTGCACCGCCGCCTCGACGCGGCCGCTGGTGTAGAGGCTGGACTCCAGGTAGTACTGGTCGAACTTCAGGCCGAAGGCCTGCAGGTCCTTGTCCTGCTCGCGCCGCAGATAGGCGACGGCGAACTCGCGCAGGCCCTGCAGGTCGTTCGCGTCGCCACTGGCGGTGAAGCGGCGATCGTCGGCCTGCACCGTCCTGCCGGCCAGGAAATCGTCGGCAATGTCCTGGATGTAGTCGCCGTTGTAGGCGGCCTCGGGCCAGCCGGCGTCGCCGGGCTTCAGGCCGCGCGCGCGGCACTGCACCGAGGTCGCCAGGGTGTCGATCTGCACCCCGGCGTCGTTGTAGTAGAACTCGCGGTGCACGCGCCAGCCCTGGCTGGCCAGCAGGTTGCAGATGGCGTCGCCCAGCGCGGCCTGGCGGCCGTGGCCGACGTGCAGCGGGCCGGTCGGGTTGGCGCTGACGAACTCGACGATGACGGGCTCGTCGCGCCCGGGCTGCTGGCCGTAGCCCTCGCCCTGCGCCAGCACCTGGCGCACCACTTGCTGCCGCGCCACCGGCTTGAGGCGCAGGTTCAGGAAGCCGGGGCCGGCGATCTCGATCGCATCCACCCAGCGCCGGAAGGCCTCGGTTTCCAGCAGCGCCGCGCGCAGCTGTTCGCCGAGCGCGCGCGGGTTGGTCTTCAGGGATCGGGCCAGCTGCATCGCGGCGGTGCAGGCCAGGTCGCCATGCGCCGCCTGGCGCGGCGACTCGAACGCGGCCTGAACGCCCGCGCCGGGCACGAGCTGCTCCAGCTCGCCCGCCAGCGCGGCCAGCAACTGCTGTTTCACGGAAAGCATGGGCGCGATTCTAAGAGGCACCGGCCCGCCGGCAGCGGCGCCGGAATCGCCGCGCAGTCGCCCTGGCCACCAACGACCGGGCCGCCGCGCGCTCAGGCGCCAAAGCCGCGCGCGAGGAACGCGGCCGGCAACGGGATCACCGCGACCAGGTGGGTGGCGATCATGACCTGGCGGCGCGCGCCACGCACCTCGTCCTCGGACGGCAGCGTGTCGTGCGCCAGCCGATCGGCCCAGGCGCGATAGTGCCGACTCGGGCTCACCTGCAGGGCCATCACCACCAGGAACAGGCCGACCTTGGCGTAAAGCAGCAGGTTGCCGGCATAGAAGGCCGTGCCCTTGGCGCCCAGGTAGATGCGCAGGATGCCGGTCAGCAGCACGGCAACGGTGGCGATCCACAGGATGCGGTCCAGCCGCACCAGGCGCTGTACGACGGTGGGGTTGAGCCAGTCGCCACGGCAGATCGCGGCCTGGCTGGTGGCGAACACGATCCAGCCCAGGATCGCGCTGACGTGAAGAAAGGCAAGAATGGATTCAAGGACCATGCGCCGATGTTACGTTGCAAGCCTCAGGGTGCAGGCGCCGCGCCACGGAAACCCGGACTGGCGAAATACTGCTTCAGGAAGTCCACCCAGAGCCGCGCGCGCAGCGGCAGGGAGTGCGTTGCGTGCGCGAGCAGGATGTAGATGCCGTTGGGCGGCGCCGCATGGTCCTGCAGCAGCGGCACCAGCAGGCCGGCGGCAATCTCGTCCTCCACCTCCCAGGTCGAGCGCCAGGCAATCCCGTGCCCCGCCAGGCACCAGTCGTGCAGCACCTGGCCGTCGCTGCAGTCGAGCGGCCCGTTCGGCCGCAGGTAGAGCAGCTCGCCCTCGTCCATGAAGGCCCAGCCGCGCGACTGCGAGGCGTCGGACGAGAGCACCAGGCAGTCGTGCTGGGCCAGCTCGCGCGGGTGCTGCGGCACGCCGCGGCGCTGCAGATAGGACGGCGCGGCCACCGTCAGCCGCCGATTGTCCGCCAGGCGGATGCTGACCCAGGAGGAATCGGGCAGGTCGCCCACGCGTACCGCGCAGTCGTAGCCCTCGGCGGACAGATCGACGATGCGATCCGACAGGTTGAGCGAGATGCGCAGGCTGGGATGCCGGGCATGAAACAGCGGCACGAGCGGCGCCACGTGACGACGCCCGAAGCCGGCCGGCGCCGTGACGCGCAGGTGACCGCTGGCCTGGGCGTCGCCGGCCGAAACGCTGGTCTCGGCGCCCGCCACATCGGCCAGGATGCGCCGGCAGTCTTCGAGAAAGACCTCGCCCTCGTGCGTCAGGGCCAGACGCCGGGTGCTGCGCACCAGCAGCTTGACGCCCAGGTGCCGCTCCAGCGCATCGATGCGCCGGCCGATCACCGCGGGTGAGACCCCTTCGGCGCGTGCGGCGGCGCTGAACGAGCCCCGCATGGCAACGGACGTGAAGGTCTCGAAGGCCTTGAGCTTGTCCATGGGCGTGAATTATCCGCAGGGCGACGACCCGCGAGACCCCCGCACGCACCCGAGGCCTCGATTCGGCGCCGGCTGTGCCATCATGGGGGCCTTCCTGCGACCAGCCCAGGGCCCCATGACTGCCGCAGCACCCTCACCTACCCGCTCCCGTGTCGACCCGCGCACGCTCAGCCTGGTGCAGTTGCACCGGTTGGCCGAGCGCGGCAGCCGCAGCGCCCGTGCCGAGATCGAGCGGCGCCTGGCGGAGTTGCCGCCTGCCGCGCCGACATCTCCACGTTCCACCGCTTCACGTCCGGCACCTCCACGCCCGACCCTGGCACCTGCCGTGCCACCCGCACCGCCGGCCGCCAGCGCCCCTGCGGAACCCCCTTCCGGCCCCGACCCGCACCAGGCCCTGATCGACCAGTGGCAGCTGATCGAGCGCCAGGAACAGGCGCAGGCGCGCAGCGCCGGGCCGCCGCGCCTGGTGGGCTGGGTGCTGGTCCTGTGGGGCGCCATGCTGGGCTTTGGCGGCCTGGTGCTGCTGGCGCAGGGGGGCGGCGCCTACTATCTGCTGTGTGGCGCCGCGTGCGCGGGCATCGGCCTTCTGCTGGCCCGGCGCAGCCGCTGGGCCATGCCGGCGCATGGCCTGCTGGCGCTGCTGGCGCTGGCCTGGGCCTGGGCCGGCAGCGGCCCCACGCTGGCCGTGATCCAGGCCGCGCCCGTGCTGCTGGCTGCCCTGTGGCTGGCCCTGCCCGCAGTGCGCGACGCTCTCGACTGACCCTATGGATCACCCCGCCCAGCGGCACGACGCCGGTTGATCTATGCAAAAAAATCAATTGTTTTAGGATCGCAAGCCTCTTTTTCACCTAAAACAAATCGAATAGAGTGGTGGTTATGCTGCGGCATACGCCGCCCACTGCCCATTTTCCCGAGAGAGAGGTTTCCATGGCCCAGCGCATCCCGGCCGGCGCCCTGCAGGTCGCTGCCGAGCTTCACGAGTTCATCGAAAAACAGGTCCTGCCCGACGTCGGCATCGACTCGGCCCGTTTCTGGGACGGGTTCTCGGCCATCGTCACCGACCTGGCGCCGAAGAACCAGGCCCTGCTGGCCGAGCGCGATCGCCTGCAGGCCGAGCTCGACAAGTGGTACCAGGCCCATCCGGGTCCGGTGCGCGACATCAACGCCTACCGCAAGTTCTTGGAAGGCATCGGCTACCTGGTTCCGGAACCGGGCGACGTGAAGGTGACGACGGAAAACGTCGACGCCGAGCTGGCCGTGCAGGCCGGACCGCAGCTGGTGGTGCCGATCCTGAACGCGCGCTACGCGCTGAACGCCGCCAACGCGCGCTGGGGCTCGCTCTATGACGCGCTCTATGGTACCGACGCGATTCCGGAGATGGGCGGCGCCGAGCGCGGCCCGGGCTACAACCCGGTACGCGGCGAGCGCGTGATTGCCTTTGCGCGCCGCTTCCTCGATTCCTCGGTGCCCCTGGTCGGCGCCTCGCACAGCGACGTCAGCGCCTACTCGGTGCTGGGCGGCAAGCTGGTGGCGACGCTGCAGGATGACCGCAGTGCCGGCCTGGTGAACCCGGTCCAGTTCGTCGGCTACCAGGGCGACTGGAAGACCCCGACCGCCCTGCTGCTCAAGCACAACGGCATCCACATCGACGTGCGCATCGACCGCAGCACGGAAATCGGCAAGAACGACCCGGCCGGCATCTGCGACGTCGAACTCGAGGCCGCGCTCTCGACCATCCTCGACCTGGAAGATTCGATTGCCGCGGTCGACGCCGAGGACAAGGTCCTGGCCTACACCAACTGGCTCGGGATCCTGCAGGGCACGCTGACCGAAGACGTCACCAAGGGCGGCAAGACCTTCACGCGCGGCCTGAGCCCGGACCGCGACTACATCGGCGGCTTCGGCGCCGACGGCGGCGATGGCCACGGCG
>CAYRHV010000120.1:0-2735 GCA_964424045.1 uncultured Ottowia sp.
CCAGCTTCTGGAACTTGCCCGGGTCCTTGAGGAAGTCGACGACTTCCTTGACTTCCTCCTTGGCCTCGTCGCAGCCGGCGACGTCGGCGAAGGTGATGGTGTTGTTGTTCTCGTCGAGCATGCGCGCCTTGCTCTTGCCGAAGCTGAAGGCGCCGCCCTTGCCACCGCCCTGCATCTGGCGCATGAAGTAGATCCAGACGCCGATCAGCAGCAGCATCGGGCCCCAGCTCACCAGCAGCGTCATCAGCAGCGAGCCGTCCTCGCGCGGCTTGACGTCGAACTTGACGTTGTGGTTGATCAGGTCGCCCACCAGTCCGCGATCCAGGTAGGTCGCCTGGGTGCGGATGCGCCGGTCGTCGTTCATCAGGGCGATGATGTCGGTGCCGGACGGGCTTTCCTGAATGGTGGCGCTCTTGACGCGATTGTTGCGCACGTCTTCCAGGAAATCGGAATACGCCACGTGGCTGGCGTTCACCATGCGGCCGGTGTCAAACTGCTTGAACACCGTGAACAGCACCATGGCGATCACCACCCATACGGCGACCTTGGAAAACCATTGATTCTTCAAGACTTTGCGCTCCAGTCAGACAGTCGGTCCCATGCGAGACAGATACGGGCCATTTTAGGCGTTTCAAGTGACGGACGGCCGATGACCTGCGGCCATGCCCCTGATTGCCGGCGACATTCATGCCCCTGGCTGCCGGCAATCGCGTTGTGATTGATGTGAGTCAAAAATACCGATTAGCGACGCACCGGGTTCAAGTCTTGAGACCACGCCCGACGAGAAAGGTTTCCGCCGAGCGGGAACGCGACGCTGCCGGCTTGATGGCCTTCACGGTGCGGAACTGGTCCTTGAACCGCTTGACCAGCTGGCTGTAGCCGCTGCCGTGGAACAGCTTCACGACCAGCGCCCCCTCGGGCTGCAGGTGCTGCTGCGCAAAATCGAGTGCGAGCTCGACCAGGTGGCTGATGCGCACCGCGTCGCTCGACTCGACGCCCGACAGGTTGGGCGCCATGTCCGACACCACCACGTCCACCGGCCGCCCCTGCAGCGCCTCCACCAGCCGGGCCAGCACCGCCTCGTCGCGGAAGTCGCCCTGCAGGAACTGCACGCCCTCGATCGGCGCCATCGGCAGGATGTCGAGCGCGACGATGGTCCCGTCGAGGGCTCCGGCAGCGGCGCCCGCCGGGGCCAGGCGCCGGCGCAGGTACTGGCTCCAGGCGCCCGGGGTGCTGCCCAGGTCGACCACGGTCTGGCCGGGGCGGATCAGCCTCAGTGCCTCGTCGATCTCCTTGAGCTTGTAGGCGGCACGCGAGCGGTAGCCGTCCCTCTGTGCCTGCCGCACATGGGGATCGTTGACGTGGTCGGCCAGCCACGCGGGGTTGACCTTGCTGCTCTTGCGCTTCGTCTTCATCAGCACGGGATAATACGGGCCATGCCACAAATCCAGCTCACGCCGGCCGAGCGCAAGGCGCATCGTGCCGAGGCCCACCACCTCGAGCCGGTGGTCATGATCGGCGGCGACGGCCTGACCCCCGCCGTGACCCGGGAGGCCGACGCGGCGCTGAACGCGCACGGCCTGATCAAGATCCGCGTGCTGGAAGGCGACCACGCCCAGCGCGCGCAGCTGCTCGAGCAGCTGGCCGACGAGCTAGGGGCCGCGCCGGTACAGCACATCGGCCGCCTGCTGGTGTTGTGGCGGCCCCGGCCGGCGCGCGAGCGCGCCGTCGACGAGGAGCGCAAGCCGGGCCCGCGCGACATCAAGGTGCTCAAGTTCTCCCGGCGCGGCGGCCAGCGACCCGAAGTGCGCATGGTGCGCGTGCTGGGCAACCAGCGCCTGACCTCGGGCGGCAAGCTGAAGAAGGCCCAGTCGCGGCAGAAGTCGATCAAGAAGCCCCGGGCCGGATAGGTCCAAGCCCTCCCGGCCCGCGCGCGTGAAGCAGGAAGACCCGCATGAGTGAACCGCCCCGCAGGCACATCCTGTGCATGAAATGGGGGACCAAATACGGCCCCGAATACGTCAACCACCTCTACACCATGGTGCGGCGGAACCTGAGCGGGGACTTCCGCTTCGTCTGCCTGACCGACGACGCCAGCGGCATCCGGCCCGAGGTGCTGTGTCTGCCGATCCCGGCCCTGAACCTGCACCTCAAGCCCGGGCAGCGCGATGGCGCCTGGAAGAAGCTGACCACCTTCGAGGCCGGCCTCGGCGGCCTGCGCGGCACGGCGCTGTTCCTGGACCTCGACGTCGTCATCGTCGGTCGCCTGGACGACTTCTTCACGCAGCCGGGCGAGTTCCTGATCATTCACGACTATCCGCGCTTCTGGCGTTTCGGCGAGCGCATCATCGGGAATTCCTCGGTCTACCGGTTCGAACTCGGCGCCCACGCGGACGTGCTGGCGTACTTTCGCGCCCACATGGACGAGGTGCAGAAGAACCACCGCAACGAGCAGCACTACCTCTCGCACTTCCTGCACCGGCAGGGCAAGCTGGCCTACTGGCCGGCCCGCTGGTGCCCAAGCTTCAAGTACCACTGCATCCCGGTCTGGCCGACCAACTACTGGCGCGAGCCCTTCGTGCCCGAGGGCGCGCGCATCGTCATCTTCCACGGCGAAGTGAATCCGCCCGACGCCCTGGCCGGGCGACGCAACAAGCGCCTGCACTACATCAGGCCAGCGCGCTGGGTCGAGCAGGCCTGGCTGCCGGATCAGTCCTGAGCCGCCCCGCTCAGCG
>CAYRHV010000120.1:2835-6782 GCA_964424045.1 uncultured Ottowia sp.
CTCCACAGGGCACCGCCCGCGCACAGCCATTGCAGCGCGTAGAGAGCCACGCCGGCGCTGTGCCACAGGCGCAGATCGATGCGCGACAGGATGCGCGGCGCCACCGCATACTGCAACAGCAGCGCGGCCAGCAGGCCGGCAATCACGAACACCAGGGTGGTCTGCGGCGCGACGACCCGGGCCTGCGCGTCGGTGCGTTTCAGGCGCATCAGCAGCACCACGCCGCAAGCCACGGAGACCCAGGTCTGACCGGCAAACAGCCGCGCCGCGACGTTGCCGGCCAGGGCCGTCGAAGGCAGGCTGGCAAACAGCAGCGGCACGGCCATGAAGCCGATCACGCTCATGCTGCCCCACCAGAGCGCAGCAGCCAGCAGGGGCAGGCGCGTGATCAGACGATTGACCAACAGGCTCTCCGGCGCGCTCAGACGTAGCGCACGGCGACGATCTCGTAGCGCCGGACGCCGCCGGGCGCCTGCACTTCGGCGGTGTCGCCCTCTTCCTTGCCGATCAGGGCGCGCGCAATCGGGCTGCCAACGTTGATCAGGCCCTGCTTCAGGTCGGCCTCGTCCTCCCCCACGATCTGGTAGGTGACCTGCTCGCCGCTGGCCTCTTCCTCCAGCTCGACCGTGGCGCCAAAGACCACGCGCCCGCCGGCATTGAGCTGCGACGGGTCGATCACCTGGGCCGCCGCCAGCCGGGCCTCGATTTCCTTGATCCGGCCCTCGATGAAACCCTGGCGATCCTTGGCCGCGTCGTACTCCGCGTTCTCGCTCAGGTCGCCGTGCGAGCGCGCCTCGGCAATGGCGGCGATCACCGCCGGGCGGTCCTGGGATTTCAGACGCTGCAGCTCGATCTTGAGCAGCTCGGCGCCACGCTTGGTGACGGGTATGGTTGCCATGCTGGGAGAGTGTCGCGCAGGTCGCCCTGCCAAAAGCGAAACCGCCGGGCGCAGGGCCGCGGCGGCGGTACGAAGATGGGCCGCATTATCCCCCAGAAACGGCGGCCAGGGCCCGGCCGTCACGGACGGCCGCCAGCTCGGCCTCGAACTCCGCCGCGTCGGCCAGGCGCCGCATCGGCGGCAGCGCGGCCAGCAGGCGCCGCCCGTAGCCCATGGTCACCAGGCGCGGATCGCAGATCGCCAGCACGCCGACGTCGGTCTCGGAGCGGATCAGGCGCCCGGCCCCCTGCTTGAGCGCCACCGCCGCCGCCGGCACCGAGTAGTCGGCAAACGGGCTGCGTCCCTCGGCCTGCAGGCGCCGGCAGCGCGCCTCCACCAGCGGGTCGTCGGGCGGCGGAAACGGCAGCTTGTCGATCACCACCAGTTGCAGCGCCTTGCCGGGCAGGTCCACGCCCTCCCAGAACGAGGCCGAGGCCACCAGCACGCAGCCCGGCTGGCCCGGCCTGGCGGCGTCGCGAAAGCGCTGCATCAGCAGGTGCTTGGGCCACTGGCCCTGGCGCAGCACCTCGATGCCGGAGTCGGGGCCGAAGCGCTGGGCCAGGGCCTCTCCGATGGCGCGCAGCGCGCGCAGGGTGGTCGTCAGCACCATCGTGCGTCCACCCAGCCGGGCCGCCGCGTCGCCGGCCAGCCCGGCCACCTGGCGGCTGTGCGCCGGATCGGACGGGCGCACGAAATGCCGCGGCACGTAGAGCGCGGCCTGGCGCGCATGGTCGAAGGGACTGCCGATGCGCAGCACCTCGGCCTGCTCCAGGCCGCAGGGCCCGGTGAACCAGGCCAGGCGCTCGTCGTCGCCCAGGGTGGCGGAAACGAATACCCAGGCGCGCCGCGGTACTGCCGCCGCACTGGCGGCATCCTCCGGCTGCGTCGGCACCGCCAGCAGCCGCGTGCGCACGGCGTCGGCAATGTCCAGCGGCGACTCCAGCAGGCGCAGCGCCGCGCCGACATCGACCCAGCGCACCGACTCCACGGCACACGGCAGCCGGAAGCGCTCGGCGCGCGCCGCCAGCTCGAGGGCGCGCTGGTGCAGGCGGGCGAAGTCCGGGCCCGCCTCGAGTATCGGCTCCAGCCCCGCGGCCACGTGGTGCAGGCCGGCAATGCAGCGCGCCAGGGCGTCGAGCCAGACCCGCTCGTCGACGCCGTCCGGCGCACTGCCGGCCCAGCGCAGGCGCGCATTGCGCCGGTCGCCCGAAGCCGCCAGGCGCAGTTCGCGCGCCGCCAGTTCGAGCGTGCCGGCCAGCGCCGGCCAGTCCGCCAGGCCGCGCGCCTGCTGCAGGCCGACGGCGAGCAGGTCACGCGCGAGATCCAGCAGCTGGCCGGTACCCAGCTGCTGGCCCAGGAACTGGATCCCGGTCTCGTTGAGCTGGTGCGCCTCGTCGAACACCACCACGCGCACCGTGGGCAGCAGCTCGGCCATGCCGGACTCGCGGATCGCCAGGTCGGCGAAGAACAGGTGGTGGTTGATGACCACGACGTCGGCCGCCATGGCCTGGCGCCGCGCCAGGTTCACGTGGCAGGCGCGAAAGTGCGGGCAGTCGGCACCCAGGCAGTTCTCGCGCGTGCTGGTGACCAGCGGGATCAGCGGCGAGCGTTCGTCCAGGTCCGGCAGTTCGGCCAGGTCGCCGGTGCGCGTGGTGCGCGCCCAGCGCTCGATCCGGCCCAGGGTGCGCCGCTGCGTCACCGTCAGGCTGGCCTGCCCGGCCTGCTCGAGCCGGTGCAGGCACAGGTAGCTGGACCGGCCCTTGAGCAGCGCGGTGCGTACCGGCACGCCCAGCACCTCGGCCAGGCGCGGCAGGTCGCGCCCGTAGAGCTGGTCCTGCAGGGCCTTGGTGGCGGTCGACAGCAACACGCGTTCGCCGGACAGCAGCGCCGGCACCAGGTAGGCAAAGGTCTTGCCGACACCGGTTGCGGCCTCGACCACCAGCTCGCCGCCCTGCTCGAGCGTGCGCGCCACCGATAGCGCCATGCGGGTCTGCCCCTCGCGCACCCGGAAGCCCTCGATGGCGCGCGCCAGCCGGCCCGCCGGCTCGAACACGGCGCGCACCGCCTGCTGCAGTGGCGTCTGTCCGGTCATGAAATGGGCCCGGACTGGCCCGAAAATGCCGCGTTTCTGGGGTTGTTCACGGTTTCGCGTCTGCGAGACGCGGCGATTGCCGCGGGTGCGGCTGATAATACGGCGCCGGGCGAAATCGCCGCACTGACGGGACACACACATGGACAAGGGATATCGACTCAGCGCCGCCACGGGCCTGCACAAGGGCGACCGTGACTACCAGCAGGACCAGGTGATCCTGGTGACGCACGAGCGCGCGCCAGGCTGCGTGCTGGGCGTGATCGCCGACGGCATGGGCGGACGCACCGGCGGACGCAAGGCGGCCGACCAGGTGCTGCTGACGGCGCGCCAGCTGTTCGAGCGCTACGACCCCGACTCCGACGACGGCGCGGCGCTGCTGCGCCAGATCGCCCAGGAGGCGCACCTGGTGATCAAGCTGACGGCGATCGCCGCCGAGCAGGAGCCGCACAGCGCGGTCGCCATGTTCCTCGTCAACCCGGGTGGCGAATGCTTCTGGCTGCATGCCGGCGACTCGCGCATCCACCAGTTCCGCGGCAGCCAGCTGGTGCGCCGCACCACCGATCACTCCTATGTGCAACAGCTCGTGGCCCAGGGCCAGCTGAGCGAGGAAGAAGCCAACGACCATCCGCAGTCCAACGTCCTGACCTCCTGCCTCGGCACGGAGCCGGACCCCTTGCTCAGCAGCCAGCACATCCCCAGCCTGCAGATCGGCGACGCCCTGCTGGCCTGCTCGGATGGCCTGTGGCACTACTTCACGATCGAGGAGCTGGGCTCGGTGGTGCATTCGCTGGCGCCGCGCGAGGCCAGCGAACTGCTGGTCGAGAAGGCACGCGAGCGCGCCGCCGGGGGCGGCGACAACCTGTCGCTGGTGATCGTCAAGGTCGAACCGCCGCTGGTCGAAGCCAAGCCGCAGCGCCG
>CAYRHV010000121.1:0-6771 GCA_964424045.1 uncultured Ottowia sp.
GTCTTGCCCAGGCCGACGCCGCCGTAGATGAACAGCGGGTTGTAGAGCTGGCCCGGCGCGCCCGCCACGTGCAGGGCGGCAGCGCGCGCCATGCGGTTGGCCGTGCCCTCGACCAGGGTCTCGAAGCTCAGCGCCGGATTCAGGCGGTTGCGCGGCATGGCCGGCGCGTGCTGGCTGGCGGGCCGCGGCGCGGGCTCGGCGGCAACCGCTGTCGAAAGCCGCTCGACCACCTGAGTCGGACCTCGGCTCCGATGCCTTGGATCAGTCCTGGCATGGTGTGCACGCGGAGCGAGCGCCAACTCCAGCTGCACCGGATGGCCGCTGATCTGCTCCAGCAGGGCATTGATGCGGCCCGCATACTGGGTGCGGATCCAGTCGAGCTTGAAGCGATTGGCCACGGTCAGCGTCAGGCGTGCATCGTCGGCCTCGACCTGGGCGGCGAGCGGCTTGATCCAGGTGTTGAACTGCTGCTCGGGCAGTTCACGGGCGAGCGATTCAAGGCAATCCGACCACAGTGTTGAATCGACTTCGGGCATGAGGGGCATCGGGTTCCAGGCTTCGGGCCGGCGTCAGACACGCGCTGTGGATAAATCGCAGCGCGAAAAGCGTTTCATTGTAGGGACAAGGCGAGTTGTCCACAAGCCGAAAGACCCCGATGTACGGTCCCGGGCTGCGGGCCGGAGGCCGGGACCTGCGCCAGCCCATTGGCGACATGCCGCGGATTTGCGATAATCGGGAGTTTTCCCTCGCGGCAACCCGCTGCACGGGCCGGCCCTGGCCGCCCCTGAACCGCAGGCGCCCGGGAGACTGACCAGCAACACCCAGCGGCAAGGCGCGGTCGCCTGCACGGCCCCGTGACGACCAGACAGACCTTCCTTGCCCCAACTTCCGAGACGGGACCACGACCATGAAACGTACCTACCAGCCCTCCAAGACGCGCCGCGCCCGCACGCACGGCTTCCTGGTGCGCATGAAGACGCGCGGCGGCCGCGCCGTCATCAACGCACGCCGCGCCAAGGGCCGCAAACGCCTGGCCGCCTGAGCCCGAAAGCACGCAGCCGATGGCCGGGTGCCGGTGGCGATGCCGTGACAGCGCGTTGAGCCGCATGCAGCGCCTGCGCACGCGCGCGCAGTTCCAGGAACTGCTGGCCGAGCGGCCACTGGCTCGCACGGCGCACTTCAGCTGGCATCACCTGCGCGCGCCGGCGGGCGTGGAGACCGTCGCGCTGGGCGCCCTGGTGCCCAAGCGCTGGGCGCGCCGCGCCGTCACGCGCAACCTGATCCGGCGCCAGATCCGGGCCCAGGGCGAGGCCCGGCTGGCAGCCCTGCCGGGCACGCACCTGATCCGCCTGCGTGCACCATTCCCCGTGAACCACTTCCCCAGCGCCAGCTCGCGCGCGCTGCGGCACGCGGTGCGCGCCGAGCTCGAGCAGCTGCTGGCGCGGATTCCGTCATGATGCAGCGCCTGCTGATCGCCCTGGTGCGCGGCTACCGGCTGCTGCTGTCGCCGTGGCTGGGCTCGGCCTGCCGCTTCGAGCCGACCTGCTCGCGCTATGCGCTGGAGGCGCTGGAGCGCCACGGCGCGGCCGGCGGCAGCTACCTGGCCGCGCGCCGCCTGCTGCGCTGCCACCCCTGGTGCGACGGCGGCCACGATCCGGTGCCGACCGAACCCGTTCGCCTGTTCACCCACCTGCCCGGCGTCGCCAATGCGGCAGGCAGGCCCCCATCCGACCCGACATGAACGACATCCGCCGCACCATCCTCTGGGTGGTCTTCGCCTTCTCCATGATCATGCTCTGGGATCAGTGGCAGGTGCACAACGGGCGCCAGGCCACCTTCTTCCCACGCGCCAGCGTGACGGCGACGGAGACCGGCACGGCCGTGACTCCGGCGCCCGGCGACACGCCGTCGGTGCCGCAGGCGTCGACGACGGCAGCGGCGGCCACCCCGCCCGTGGTCGCCAACGGCAGCGCGGTCGGCGCCGTGCCGGAGGGGCCGGTGGTGGCGCGCGAGCGCATCGAGGTCACGACCGACGTGCTCAAGCTGGTGTTCGACACCGAGGGCGGCTCGGTGATCCGCAGCGAGTTCCTCAAATACCCCGAGCAGGGCCACGACGGCCCGCCCTTCGTGATGCTCGACACCGACGCCAGCCGCACCTACCAGGCCCAGTCGGGCCTGATCGGCGGGCCGTTCCCGAACCACAAGACGCCAATGCACTTCAGCGGCGAGCGCACGCTGGCCGACGGCGCCGACCAGCTGGTGCTGCGCTTCGAATCGGCCGAGCAGGGCGGCGTGCGCCTGGTCAAGACCTACACGCTGCATCGCGGCAGCTACGTGATCGACGTCGCGCACGAGGTGCTGAACGCCAGCGGCGCGCCGGTGCAGCCGCAGCTCTACCTGCAGCTGGTGCGCGACGACGGCAGCATCGCCGGCGGCACGCCGTTCTACTCGACCTTCACCGGCCCGGCCTTCTACACCGAGGAGAAGAAGTACCAGAAGGTCGAGTTCAAGGACATCGACAAGGGCAAGGCGGAGTTCGTGCGCCAGGCGCCGGACGGCTACGTCGCCATGGTGCAGCACTACTTCGCCAGCGCCTGGCTGCCGGCGGCGGGCGCCGAGCGCGAGAACTTCGTGCGCAAGGCGGGCGGCAATCTCTACGCCGCTGGCGCCATCACGCCGGTGGCCGCACTGGCCCCCGGTGCCAGCGCCAGCGTGGCGGCGCGCTTGTTCGTTGGCCCGCAGGAAGAGAAGATGCTCGAGGCGGTTGCGCCCGGGCTGGAGCTGGTCAAGGACTACGGCTGGTTCACCATCCTGGCCAAGCCGCTCTACTGGCTGCTGGACAAGATCCACAGCGTGATCGGCAACTGGGGCTGGGCGATCGTGGCCCTGGTGGTGCTGCTGAAGCTGGCCTTCTACTGGCTCAACGCCAAGGCCTACTCCAGCATGGCCAAGATGAAGGCGCTGAACCCGAAGATCAGCGCCATGCGCGAGCGCCTGAAGGACCAGCCGCAGCAGATGCAGCAGGAGATGATGCGCATCTACCGCGAGGAGAAGGTCAACCCGATGGGCGGCTGCCTGCCGATCGCGGTGCAGATCCCGGTCTTCATCGCGCTGTACTGGGTGCTGCTGTCGAGCGTGGAGATGCGTGGCGCGCCCTGGATCGGCTGGATCCATGACCTGTCGGCGCGCGACCCCTACTACATCCTGCCGGTCCTGATGACGCTGACGACGCTGCTGCAGACCTCGCTGAACCCGCTGCCGCCGGACCCGATGCAGGCGCGGCTGATGTGGATCATGCCGCTGGTGTTCAGCGTCATGTTCTTCCTGTTCCCGGCCGGCCTGGTGCTCTACTGGATGACCAACAACATCCTGTCGATCGCGCAGCAGTGGGTGATCAACACGCGCATGGGCGTGCCGCCCAAGTTCCACCTGCCGAAGTTTTCCTGAGGCCGGCAGCCCCGGTGCGCGCAGGCCGCCTTCGGGCGGCCTGCCTGTTTGTGTAACATGGCCGCTGGATTCACCCTGAAGAACCCGAGGAGACCCATGAGACACAAGCTTCCGAAGCTCGGATTGATCGCCGCCTGCGTCCTGGCGCTTGCGGGTCCGGCCAGCGCGGCCACGCTGCGCGTGGCCGGCGCCAACGACATCCTGACCTTTGACCCCCACGCCCAGAACCACCAGACCACGCTGACCTACCAGCAGATGGTCTACGAGGCGCTGGTGCGCTACAACAAGGACTACGAGGTCGAGCCCGCCCTGGCCACGAGCTGGGAGTTCCTGTCGCCGACCCAGCTGCGCTTCAAGCTGCGCCAGGGCGTCACCTTCCATGACGGCAGCCCGCTGACAGCCGACGACGTGGTGTTCTCGATCAACCGCGTCATGACCCCGCCCTCCAACCTCACGGCCTACGTGCAAAGCGTCAAGGAAGTGCAGAAGGTGGACGAGCAGACGATCGACCTGATCCTCAAGGGCCCGAGCCCGGTGGTGCTGCGCGAACTGACCGACGCGCGCATCATGAACAAGGCCTGGGCCGAGAAGAACAACACCACCACGGCGCAGAACTTCGGCGCCAAGGAAGAGAACTACGCCTCGCGCAACGCCAACGGCACCGGGCCCTTCATCCTGGTGGCCTGGCAGCCCGACACCAAGACCACGCTGAAGAAGAACCCGACCTGGTGGGACCAGCCCAAGGGCAACATCGACGAGGTGGTGTTCACCCCCATCACCAGCGCGGCCACGCGCTCGGCAGCGCTGATCTCGGGCCAGGTCGACGTGGTGGTCGATCCGCCGGTGCAGGACCTGGAGCGCATCAAGCGCGATCCCAACATCACGGTGGTCGAGGGGCCGGAGAACCGCACCATCTTCCTCGGGTTCGACCAGCGCCGCGACGAGCTGCTCTATGGCAGCGTCAAGGACAAGAACCCGCTGAAGGACCAGCGCGTGCGCCAGGCGCTCTACCAGGCGGTGGACATCAAGGCGATCGAGCGCACCGTCATGCGCGGTCTGGGCAAGCCCACCGGCACCATGATCGCCGACATGGTCAACGGCTGGACGCCCGAGCTGGGCGAGCGCGCCAGCCCGTTCGACCCCGAAGCCTCGAAGAAGCTGCTGGCCGACGCCGGCTACCCGGACGGCTTCGAGGTGCAGCTGGACTGCCCGAACGACCGCTACGTCAACGACGAGCAGATCTGCCAGGCCATCACGGCGATGTGGACCAAGGTCGGCATCAAGACCAAGCTGCAGCTGAACCCGATGTCGATCCACTCGCTCAAGTATCCGAGCCGTGACACCAGCATCTTCATGCTGGGCTGGGGCGTGGCCACCTTCGACGCGCTGTATTCGCTCGACTCGCTGATCAGCACGCCCGACCCGAAGGGCGGCGCTGCCGGCAACTACAACGCCGGGGCCTACAGCAATGCGAAGGTGGATGCGCTGATCCAGGACATCAAGACCGAGATGGACGACGCCAAGCGCACGGCCATGATCCACGAGGCGCTGCAGATCGTGAAGGACGACTACGGCTTCCTGCCGCTGCACGACCAGATCCGCCCCTGGGCCATGCGCAAGAACGTCGACACGCCGCACCGCGCCGACGACCGCCTGCAGGCGATCTGGACCACGATTAAGTGACACCCCCTATGTCGCTGCGCTCCATCCCCCTGCAAGGGGGACGCACCCAGTGCCCAGGGAGACCCTGGTCACGGGTGCACTGAGATGGCCTGCTCCGCGGCCTCTGGAGTGATGCCGTTTCATGCGATTCCGGTGACGCGTAGCGCCATAGCCAACTGACGCCTGCGTGGCCCGCCTGGGCCGGGTCGCGCTGGCGCCTGGCTGGGCTACCATTGGCGCGCATGCCAAGCCCGTCCACCGCGCCCGCGCGCGACCCCATCGTCGCGATTGCCACCGCGCCCGGCCGCGGCGCGGTCGGCATCGTGCGCGTCTCCGGCCGCGGGCTCGAGGCGCTGGCCGAGGCCCTGTGCGGGAGCCTGCCGCCGCCGCGCCAGGCGCGCTACGGCGCCTTTCGCGACGCTGACGGCAGCGCCATCGACCACGGGCTGCTGCTGCATTTCCCGGCGCCGCAGTCCTACACCGGCGAGGACGTGCTGGAGCTGCAGGCGCACGGCGGGCCGGTGGTGCTGCAGTTGCTGCTGGCGCGCTGCCTGCAGGCGGCACAGGAAGCCGACCCGGCCAGCGGCGCCCCGCGGCTGGCGCGCCTGCGGCTGGCGCGGCCGGGCGAGTTCACCGAGCGCGCCTTCCTGAACGACAAGCTCGACCTGGCGCAGGCCGAGGCCGTGATGGACCTGATCGACGCCAGCACCGAGGCCGCCGCGCGCTCGGCCAGTCGCTCGCTGGCGGGCGCCTTCTCCAGCGCCATCAACACCCTGCGCGAGGCGCTGATCGAGCTGCGCATGCTGGTCGAGGCCACGCTGGACTTCCCCGAGGAGGAGGTCGACGTGCTGTCGGCGCACGACGTACAGGGCCGCCTGGCACGCCTGCAGCAGCAGTTGCAGACGCTGCGCCAGCAGGCGCGCCAGGGCGCGCTGCTGCGCGAGGGCATCCAGGTGGTGATTGCCGGCCAGCCCAACGCCGGCAAGAGCAGCCTGCTGAACGCCCTGGCCGGCGCCGAGCTGGCCATCGTCACGCCGGTGGCGGGCACCACGCGCGACGTGGTGCGCCAGACCATCCAGATCGACGGCGTGCCGCTGCACGTGATCGACACCGCCGGCCTGCGCGAGGCCGGCGACGAGGTCGAGCGCATCGGCATCGAGCGCGCCTGGAGCCACATCGAGGACGCCGACGCCGTGCTCTGGCTGCACGACCTGACGCGCCAGGACGAGGCCGGCTACGCCAGCGTCGAGGAGGCGATCGGCCGCAGCCTGGCCGAGCGGCTGCCGCAAGGCGTGCCGGTGCTGCACCTGTGGAACAAGCACGACCTAGCGCCCCATGCGGCGGTGCCGCCCGACGGCCTGGCGCTGTCGGCACGCACCGGCGCCGGCCTGGACGCCCTGCGCCGGCGCCTGCTGGACGTGGTCGGCTGGCAGGGCGGCAGCGGCGAAGGCCTGTTCATTGCGCGCGAGCGCCACCTGCAGGCGCTGGCGCGCGCGGCCATGCACCTGCAGGATGCCGCGGCGCATCTGGATGCAGAACCGGCACTCGACCTGCTGGCCGAGGAACTGCGCCTGGCCCAGCAGGCGCTGGGCGAGATCACAGGTGAGTTCAGCGCCGACGACCTGCTGGGGGTGATCTTTTCGCGCTTTTGCATCGGGAAGT
>CAYRHV010000122.1:0-6647 GCA_964424045.1 uncultured Ottowia sp.
CGGCCGCGCGCACGATGGCCGCCATGTTGGAACCAGTACCGGAAATCAGGATCACAATGTGCTTCATGCCAAGACGAATTATGGCGGCGCTGAACAAGTCCTCGTGATGCGGCGCGCCCTGCATGGGGATGGGATGCAAGGCGCAAAGCGCAGCAATAGCCGCAGCTATTGCGAGCATTTGCAACGCCGCAGACCGCCGCAGGCAGGGATGCGCAGCGCGCGGAGGACTGGTTCAGCGTTGCCTTATCCTTGCCTGATGAATGCCCTGCGTCCCCTGACCCCGATCGAAGCACGCGTGCTCGGCACCCTGATGGAAAAGGCGCGCACCGTGCCCGACACCTACCCGCTGTCGCTGAACGCCGTGGTGGGCGGCTGCAACCAGAGGACCAGTCGCGAGCCCGTGATGCAGGTGAGCGAAGGCGAGGCCCAGGCCGCGCTCGAGGCGCTCAAGGCCCTGAACCTGGCGATCGAGTCGCACGGCGGGCGCGTGGCGCGCTGGTCGCACAACCTGCAGCGCCGCCTGGCCGTGCCCGAGCAGTCGGCGGTGCTGCTCGGCCTGCTGATGCTGCGCGGCCCGCAGACCGCCGGCGAGCTGCGCCTGAACGCCGAGCGCTGGTACCGCTTTGCCGACATTTCCTCGGTCGAGGGCTTCCTCGACGAGCTGGCCGAGCGCGCCGCGGACAAGGGCGGGCCGCTGACGCTGCAGCTGGCGCGCGCGCCGGGCGAACGCGAAGCGCGCTGGGCGCAGCTGCTGTGCAGGCCGGTGGCCAGTACGGCCGTGGCCAGACACGAGCAAGAGGTTGCCGACATGGGCGGGAAAACGCCATCCGCCCGCATCGACCGGCTGGAGGCCGAACTGGCCCGGTTGCGGCAGACGGTGGAGCGCCTCTGCAGCGAACTCGGTGTGTCACCTTGCGGACCGACGGCCGACGCCGATCCTGCTAAAAATGCGGACGCACAGGAGCGTGCCTGATGGATCTCGAATTCACCCCCGAGCAACTTGAATTTCGCCGCGAGGTCCGCGCCTGGGTCGCGGCCCACCTGCCGGCCGAAACGGCCGCCAAGGTGCACGCCGGCCAGCACCTGACGCGCGACGACTACCAGGGCTGGGCCCGGATCCTGGGCCGCAAGGGTTGGCTCGGCTACGGCTGGCCGAAGGAATTCGGCGGCCCTGGCTGGGACGCGGTGCAGCGGCACCTGTTCGAGGAGGAGTGCTCGATGGCCGGCGCGCCGCGCATCGTGCCCTTCGGCCCGGTGATGGTGGCGCCGGTCATCATGGCCTACGGCACGCCCGAGCAGCAGCGGCGCTTCCTGCCGGGCATCGCCAGCGGCGAGGTCTGGTGGAGCCAGGGCTACAGCGAGCCGGGCGCGGGCTCGGACCTGGCCTCGCTGAAGACGCGCGCCGAACGCCGCGGCGACAAGTACATCATCAACGGCCAGAAGACCTGGACCACCCAGGGCCAGTACGGCGACTGGATGTTCAACCTGGTGCGCACCAGCACCGAAGGCAAGCCACAGACCGGCATCAGCTTCATCGTGCTGGACATGCGCTCGCCCGGTGTCACGGTGCGCCCGATCCGGCTGCTGGAAGGCGGCGACGAGGTCAACGACGTGTTCTTCGACAACGTCGAAGTGCCGGCCGACCAGCTGATCGGCGAGGAGAACCAGGGCTGGACCTACGCCAAATACCTGCTGGGCCACGAGCGCACCAACATCGCCGACGTGAATCGCGCCAAGCGCGAGCTCGAGCGCCTCAAGAACATCGCGCGGCGCGAGGGCGTGTGGGACGACCCGCGCTTTCGCGACCAGATCGCGCTGCTCGAAGTGGACATCGTGGCGCTGGAGATGCTGGTGCTGCGCGTGCTCTCGGCCGAGACTTCGGGCCGCAAGGCGCTCGACATCGCCGGCCTGCTGAAGATCCGGGGCAGCGAGATTCAGCAGCGCTACAGCGAGCTGATGATGCTGGCCGCCGGCCCCTACAGCCTGCCCTGGATCTGGGACGCCATGGCCGCCGGCTGGCAGGGCGACCAGGCCGCCAGCGCCGCGCTGCGCGGCTTCCCGGGCGGTGAGCTCGGCAACGCGCCGCTGGCCGCGACCTACTTCAACCTGCGCAAGACGACCATCTATGGCGGCAGCAACGAGGTGCAGCGAAACATCATCGCGAAGACGGTGCTCGGCTGAAGCCGGCAGCCGTCTGCGCGATGCGCGCCAGCACGGCTCCCCCGCACCCCCTCCGGGAGGGGGCTCCAGCAAGAGCTGCGCTCGGCATGGACAGTTGATTCTCAGAAAGAACGGACATGGACTTTGACTTTTCCGACGAGCAGCAGGCCCTGCGCGACGCCGTCGCCCGCTGGGTCGAGAAAAGCTACGACTTCGAGCGGCGCAGGCAGGTGGTCGCGGGCGGCGGCGTCGACCGCGCCGTCTACGACGAGCTGGCCGCACTGGGCCTGGCCGGCATCTGTGTCGACGAGGCGCATGGCGGCATGGGCATGGGCGCGATCGAGGCCATGGTGGCGCTGGAAGAGCTGGGCCGTGGCCTGGTGACCGAGCCGCTGCCCCAGGCCTTCATCACCAGCGCCATCATCCAGGCCTACGGCACGAACGAGGCCAGGAACCGCTGGCTGCCGGCGATCGCCAGCGGCGAGGCGCTGGTGGTGCTGGCACACCAGGAGCGCAAGGCGCGCTATCGGCTGGACGCGTGCGAAGCGCAGGCCGTGCCGGACGGCGACGGCCACGCACTGAGCGGCCTCAAGCACCTCGTGCCGGCGGGCGACCGGGCCGACGCCTGGCTGGTGCCGGCGCTGCGGGACGGTCGCCTGGCGCTGTTCCTGGTCGAGCGCGGCGCCAGCGGCGTCGCCACGCGCGGCTACCTGACACAGGATGAATCGCGCGCCGCCGACGTCGAATTCACGGCCGCCGCGGCCCGGCTCGTCACCACCGACGGCCAGGCAGCGCTGGCACACGCGGTCGACATCGGCATTGCCTGCGCCTGCGCCGAGGGCGTGGGCGCAATGGAACGGCTGCTGGCCATGACGGTGGACTACATGAACCAGCGGCAGCAGTTCGGCGTGCCGATCGCCAGCTTCCAGGCGCTGCGCCACCGCGTCGCCGACATGAAGATGCAGCTCGAGCTGGCGCGCGGCATGAGCTACTACGCCACATTGAAGCTGAATGCGCCGGAAGGCGAACGCCGCCAGGCACTGTCGCGCGCCAAGGTACAGCTCGGGCAGTCGCTGCGCTTCGTCGGCCAGCAGGCCGTACAGCTGCACGGCGGCATCGGCGTCACCGACGAATACGCCGGCAGCCACTACTTCAAGCGCCTGACCCAGCTCGAGATGAGCTGGGGCGACAGCCTGCACCACCTGGGCGAGGTCAGCGACCGCATGACCGACAGCGCCGGCGTGTTCGCCTGAACGGTCAACGAACCGAGCCCCCTACGTAGCATCGCAGGCGGCGTCGCGGAACCCTCCGCGACGCCGCTTTCGTTCCATGGCCACCCCGCCCCCAACGCCCGCTGCCGGCCCCGCCAACCCGCGCCTGGTCCTGTGGATCATCGCGATCGGCATGTTCATGCAGCTGCTGGACTCGACCATCGTCAACACGGCGCTGCCGGCGATGGCGCACAGCCTGGGCGAGAGCCCGCTGCAGATGCAGGCCGTGGTGGTGTCCTACGCCCTGACCATGGCGGTGGTGATCCCCGCCACCGGCTGGGTGGCGGACCGCTTCGGCACGCAAAACGTGTTCACCCTGGCGATCGCGCTGTTCATCGCCGGCTCCATCGCCTGCGCCGCCTCGACCAGCCTGGACCAGCTGATTGCCGCGCGCGTGCTGCAGGGCGTCGGCGGCGCCATGCTGATGCCGGTCGGGCGCCTGGTGGTGCTGCGTGCCTTTCCCAAGGAGCAGTTCCTCGAAGCCATCAGCTTCGTCGCCATCCCGGCCCTGGTCGGCCCGCTGATCGGACCCACGCTGGGCGGCTGGCTGGTCGAGGTCGCGTCCTGGCACTGGATCTTCCTCATCAACGTGCCGGTCGGGATTGCCGGCCTGGTGGCGGCGCAGCGCTTCATCCCCAACTTCCGCGCCGCCAGCGGCCGCTTCGACCTCGGCGGCTACCTGCTGCTGGCGGTGGCCATGGTGAGCGTGTCGCTGGCGCTGGACGGCCTCACCGGCCTGGGCTGGGCGCGCACCCTGCTGGTGCTGCTGATGGTGCTGGGCCTGGCGGCGCTGGCGGCCTACTGGCTGCACGCGCTGCGCAGCCCGGCGCCGATCTTCGCGCCGGTGCTGTTTGCGGTGCAGACCTACCGCGTTGGCCTGCTGGGCAACCTGTTCGCGCGCATCGGCTCGGGCGCCATGCCCTACCTGCTGCCGCTGCTGCTGCAGCTGGCGCTGGGCTATTCGCCGGCCCAGGCCGGCATGCTGATGCTGCCGGTGGCGCTGGCCGGCATGGGCGCCAAGCGCCTGGCCACGACCGTCATCACGCAGCGCGGCTACCGGCCGGTGCTGATCGCCAACACGCTGCTGCTGGGCGCCATGATCGCGGCCTTCGCCCTCATGGCGCCAGGCCAGCCGCTGTGGCTGCGCATTGCGCAGCTGGCGGTGTTCGGCGCCATCAACTCGCTGCAGTTCACCGCCATGAACGCCGTCACCCTGAAGGACCTGCCGCCGCAGCGCGCGGCCAGCGGCAACAGCCTGTTCTCGATGGTGCAGATGCTGGGCATGAGCCTGGGCGTGACCTGCGCCGCCGCCCTGCTGTCGGCCTTCAGTGGCTGGCTTGAAGGCAGCGGCAGCAGCCAGGCGCTGGTCGCGTTTCGCGCCACCTTTGCCGCCATCGGCCTGATGACCATGGCGTCGGCGGCGATCTTTTGGCAGCTGCGCGAGGAGGGCGCGCCCGCCACCCCGAGCGCCGAGGCGCTGCCCGAGGCCTGAAAGTCTGCCGGGATCGGGGCTACTGCAGCACCAGCTCCACGCGCCGGTTCTTCGCCCGCCCCTCGTCGGTCGCGTTGCTGGCCACCGGCGCCAGCGAGGCGACGCCATTGCCGGTCAGGCGGCTGGCAGCGATGCCGTAGTCCTTCACCAGCACCGCCGCCACGGCCTCGGCACGCCGGCGCGACAGCGCCAGGTTGGCGTCGAAGCCGCCCACGCTGTCGGTGTGGCCGACCACGTGCAGTTTGGCTTCCGGCGCGTCCTTCAGGAAGGCCGCGATCTGCTCCAGCGACGGCCGGGATTCGGGCTTGACGTCGGCCTTGCCGAAGTCGAAATGAATGCCGTAGATGGCGATCTTGCCGTTGGCAGTGAGCGACTTCTCGATCTCGGACGCGCTCACCACCTCCATGCGCTGTTCCATGGTCTGGGTCTCCAGCACGTCCAGCGCCACGTAGGCGCCCTGCGCTGCCTTGTAGACCTTGTCCGCCTTCGGCCAGTCGACCACCACCAGGCGCAGCGTGACGTTGCCCTTCTGGAAGGTGCCGGTGCGCACGGTGTTCTGCGCTGCCGCCACGAACACCATCGGCGAGCGGTTGTTCTTGATGAAGTCTCGGCCCCCGGTGTCGCTGAAGGTGGCCAGGAAGTTGGTCCACTGCCCGGCCTGGGCGTCGGCGGCCGAGTCGTACAGGGTCTCGTAGCCGCTGGCCGCCAGCTCGTCGACGTAGTTGCGATACACCTCCAGCGCGCGCACCTCGCCCGGCGCCTCGTACCAGGTGCGCGTCAGCTTGCCCTCCAGGTGCAGCGGCGGCTGCTCGTAGAGGCGCGTGCGCGCCTTCGGGTCGTAGCCCTTGTAGGTCGAGGTCTGGAAATCGACGGCGTCGAAGTTGCGCACCTCGTGGCCGACGATCGTGCTGCCGGCAAAGCGCTTCAGCCCCGGATAGTCCCTGGCCCCGGCCAGGTCCTGCGCCCCGGCCGCGCCGAGCAGGCCCAACCCGGCCACCAGCAGCAGCGCCAGCCGGCGCGTCCAGCGTCTCGTTTCCATCTGCGATTCCTCCGTCTTCTGCGGCGCCGATTGTGCGCGCCCGGTGCAATCAAGCTGCCAGGGTGTCCAGCAGGGCCTGGAACGCCGCCTCCGTGGGCTGCGTGTTGTCATACAGCAGCAGTTCCGGGTAGGCGGCCGCGTCGGGCAGGAACAGGCGCGTGCGGTAGTCGTCCCAGTGCGCCAGCTTCCAGGCGTCGTTGGGATTGCCCCGCTGCTCGATGCGCCGGCGCGCCTCGGCCTCCTGCAGGTGGACCCAGACCCCGTGCACGCGCACCTCGTCCGCCACGCCCAGCCAGGCACGGTCCGCCAGCCGGTGCGCATGCACCTCGCGCGACAGCGGCCCGACCACGATGCAGCTCGTGCCCAGGGCCAGGTTCTCGCGCGCCGTCTTCAGCAGCCCGCCGTATTCGGGGCCGCGCAGGTGCTGCAGGAACAGCGGGCTGTCGCGGTCGTTGGCGTCGCCCGTCAGTACCCCCATCACGGCGCTGCTGTAGTCGCCGTACAGCGTGTCCTTGTCCAGCAGGCAGAACGAATCGCCGGTGCGCGCGTGCAGCAAAGGCAGCGCGCGCCGGGCCAGCGTGCTCTTGCCGGTGCCGGCATGGCCGCAGAAGAAGATCAGCCTGGACACTTGTTGAGCGTTGAGCGTTGAGCGTTGAGCGTTGAGCGTTGAGCGTTGAGCGTTGAG
>CAYRHV010000123.1:0-6556 GCA_964424045.1 uncultured Ottowia sp.
AGCAGGTGGCGCGCATCGCGCCCGTGCCGGTGATGCTGGTGCGCGAGTCGCGCCGCGGCGCCGACGCGCCGGCGTAACGGCCCCCACGCTTCCCCGCTGTGCGTGGTCCGCTGCCCCCCGAGGGGGCTGTTCTTGCCTTGGGGCGGCCCGACGGCAAGAAAACGCCCCCCACGCTCTCCCGCTTCGCGTGGTGCGCTGCCCCCGATGGGGGTGTTTTCATCTTGGGGCGGCCCGGCGATGAAAAATGCCCCCCACGCTCCCCCGCTGTGCGTGGTGCGCTGCCCCCCCGAGGGGGCGTTTTTGCCTTGGGACGGCCCGGCGGCAAAAAAAACCGCCCGAAGGCGGTTTTTCTGTTCTGCCGGCAGCGCACCCGATACAAACGGCGGAGGGGTGGTATCCCTTCCGGGCGCGGTGAATGCGGACTCAGGCCGTGGCCTGGGCCAGCGCCTTCACCTTGGCGGCCAGGCGGCTCTTGTCGCGCGCGGCCTTGTTCTTGTGGAAGATGCCCTTGTCGGCGATGGTGTCGACCACCGACTGCATGAGGGCAAAGCTGCTTTGCGCCTTTTCCTTGTCGCCGGCGAGAACGGCCTTTTCGACGTTCTTCACCGAGGTGCGGTACTTCGAGCGCAGCGAGGTGTTGGCCTGGTTCAGCGCCACGTTCTGACGTGCGCGCTTGCGGCCCGACGCCAGGCGCGGGTCCTTTTTCTTGGGCTTTCCAGCAGCCATGAATGAATTCCTTGTGGTTTGCGGATGTTGTCGGCAGAACCCTTTATTCTAGCAGTTCGCAGGCCGCGCTGCCACTGCAGACTACACTTCAGGCCCGATTCGAGAGCCCCGCGTGAGCCTGTTCAAAGCCGCCTCCACCGTTTCGCTGCTGACCCTGGTGTCGCGCGTCACCGGCCTGGTGCGCGACCTGCTGATGGCGTCGGCGTTTGGCGTCAGCGGCCTGACCGACGCCTTCAACGTCGCTTTCCGCATCCCCAACCTGCTGCGGCGCCTGTTTGCCGAAGGCGCGTTCAGCCAGGCCTTCGTGCCGGTGCTGGCGACCCGCCGCGCGCGCGATGGCGAGGCCGCCACGCGGCAGCTGATCGACGCCGTGGCCACGGTGCTGGCCTGGATGCTGCTGGGCGTGAGCGCAGCCGGCGTGGCCGCGGCACCGGTGCTGATGTGGCTGCTGGCCAGCGGCCTGGACGCGCCGAGCTTCGACGCCGGCGTGCTGATGACGCGGTGGATGTTCCCCTACATCGGCTGCATGTCGCTGGTGGCGCTGTCGGCCGGCATCCTCAACACCTGGAAGCGCTTTGCCGTGCCGGCAGCGACGCCGGTGCTGCTGAATCTGGCGATGATCGTGGCGGCCTGGCTGGGCGCGCCCTGGTTCGAGCGCCTGGGCATCGAGTCGATCTACGTGATGGCGGTCGGCGTCATGGCTGGCGGCCTGCTGCAGCTGGCGGTGCAGGTGCCGGCGCTGGCGCGCCTGGGCCTGCTGCCGCGCATCGGGCTGCAGCCCGCGCGCATCCGTGCCGCCTGGCGCGACGCCGGCGTGCGCCAGGTGCTGAGCCTGATGCTGCCGGCGTTGCTCGGGGTCGGGGTGGCCCAGTTGTCGCTGCTCATCAACACCCAGATCGCCTCCTATCTGGCCGAGGGCAGCGTGACCTGGATCTGGTATGCCGACCGCCTGATGGAGTTCCCGACCGCCTTGCTGGGCGTGGCGTTGGGCGTGGTGCTGACGCCGCAGCTGGCCGGCGCGCACGCCAGCGGCGACGCGGCACGCTACTCGCAGATGCTGGACTGGGGGCTGCGCCTGGTGCTGCTGCTGGCGCTGCCGTGCGCGGTGGCACTGCTGGTGTTCCCCGAACCGCTGATCGCCACACTGTTCCACCACGGGCGCTTTTCCGCCGCCGACGTCGAGCGCTCGGCGCTGGCGCTGGCGATGTACGGGATCGGGGTGCTGGGCCTGGTCGCGGTGAAGGTGCTGGCGCCGGGCTATTACGCCAGCCTCGACATCCGCACCCCGGTCAAGATCGCGATCGTGGTGCTGGTCGTGACGCAGGCCTTCAACGCGCTGTTCGTGCCCTTTCTGCGCCATGCCGGCCTGACGCTGTCGATCGCCCTGGGCGCGATGATCAACGCCCTGTGGCTGCTCAGCGGCCTGATCCGGCGCGGCAGTTACCGCCCGCATGCCGGCTGGCGCCGCTTCGGCGTCCAGGTGGTGGTTGCCACCGGGGTGCTGGGCGGCTTCCTGTTCTGGGCGGCGCGCCATTTCGACTGGCTTGGCACGCCGGCCTGGCCGCGTGCCGGTCTGCTTGCGGCGGTGCTGGCGGGCGCGGTCGTGGTCTATTTCGGGGTGCTGCTTGCTGTCGGCGTGCGCCCGCGCGAGTTCCTGCGGCGCTGACGCAACGCGGCCCGGTTGACGCGGCCGCACAGCCGGCCTACAACGCCACCATGATGCCCGTCTGGTCGGTTCCCAGCCCGCTGCAATACTTTGCCGCCCTGGTCCAGAGCGACGAGCAGTTGCCGCTGCTCGAGGCTGCGGCGAGCCTGGGCCAGGACGAGTATCCCGAGCTCGACGTGGCCCAGGTACTGACCGAGGTGGATCGGCTGGCGGAGCGGCTGCGCCGGCGCGTGGGACCCGGCGGTTCGGCGCTCAAGCGCCTGCACGGCCTGCGTGAATTCTTCTTCGGCGAGCTTGGCTTTGCCGGCAACGTCAACGATTACCACGACCCGGACAACAGCTTCCTGCACGTGGTGCTGCACACGCGGCGCGGCATCCCGATCTCGCTTGCCGTCCTGTGGCTGGAGCTGGCACGCAGCCTGGAGCTGCGCGCCGACGGCATCGGCTTTCCGGGGCACTTCCTGGTCCAGGCCTACCTGGGCGCGGGTCGCGTCGTGATCGACCCGTTCACGGGCGAGTCGCTGGCGGCGTCCGAATTGCGTCGGCGGCTGGACGAGTGGGCGCCCTGGCGGCTGGATCCGGAGCGCGGCGAGCTCCCGCTGGCGCTGTTCCTGGACCCGGCCACGCCGCGCCAGATCCTGGTGCGCATGCTGGGCAACCTGCAGCAGGTTTATCGCAGCCGGCAGGACTGGGAGCGTCTGGTGCCGGTGCAGGATCGCATGATCACGCTGCTGCCCCAGGCCTGGAGCGAGTACCGCGATCGCGGCCTGGCGCTGGCGCGCCTGGGCGAGCATGACCGCGCGCGCGCCGACCTGAGCCGTTACCTGGCCCAGGTGGCCGACGCGCACGATCGCGCCAGCGTGGCGCGCCGCCTCGAGGAACTGGGCGGCGCGGACTGAGAGTTCAGGCCCAGCCGCCGGCCTCCAGTTCCTGCTTGGCGTAGGCGTAGAACAGCGGCGCCGCCACCAGGCCGGCGGGCCCGAAGATCGCTTCCATCACGAACATCACGCTCAGCAGTTCCCAGACACTGATGTGGGTACGGTGGCCCACCACCTTGGCGTTGATGAAATATTCGGCCTTGTGGATCAGCACCAGGAACCCGAGGCAGGCCAGGGCCACGCCCATGGAGACCGACAGGCCGACCAGGGTCAGCACGGTGTTGCAGATCAGGTTGCCGACGATCGGGATCAGGCCGGCGACGAAAGTCAGCAGGATCAGCGCCGGCGCATACGGCAGGCGGTTGTCGGTCAGCGGCAGCACCACCAGCAGGAACAGGGCGGTCAGGCTGGTGTTGAAGACCGAGATCCAGAACTGCGCCACGATGATGCGGCGAAAGCTGCTGCCGAAGCGGGTCAGGCGCTCGTGCAGCTGGGCCGTCAGCGGGCGCAGGCCGGTCGTGCTCGGGCGCGCGGCGGCCAGCGTGCCGATCAGCAGGCCGACGTAGGCATACAGCAGCCCGGCCAGCCAGGCGCGCCCGGCGGTGGCCAGTGCGCCCGCCTTGCTGGCCAGGTAGCGCGCGATGGCGTGCTGGATGTCGACCGCGCCCTCGGGCAGCTGGGCCGCGACGTCCGGCGGCAGGCGGTCGCGCAGCTCGAGCACGGTGCGCGCCAGGAAGGCCAGCAGGTCGCGGTACTGCTCGGGCGCGTCCAGGATCAGGCCGCGCGTGCGCGGCAGCGCCAGCGCCAGCGCCAGTACCGGCACCAGCGCCACCACCACCGCTGCCAGGCGCGGCGCCTGGCCGTCCTGAAAGCGCAGCAGTCCGCCCAGGCGCGGACTGAACCAGCGCGTGCTCAGAAAGCCCACGCAGACGCACAGCAGGCCCGGCAGCAGACCCTGCCACATGATCAGCAGCAGCGCCAGCGCGATCAGCACGTGGCTGGCAACGACGGCGGCGCGCGGGGCAGGGTGCCGGTCCGGAAACTGCATGGGCAGGAGCGGGGCGTGCTGGCTGGGGCGGTTCAGTCGAAGTGCACGGCCGGCTCGGCGTCGCTGGCCGCGACGTGGCCGATCTCGAACACCTGCTCGCCCGCGGCGCGCAGGGTCTCGGCGCAGGCGGCGGCCTGGTCCGCGGCGAGCACCAGCACCATGCCGATGCCGTTGTTGAAGGTGCGGTTCATTTCCGTGTCGTCGATGCCGGCCGTGCGCTGCAGCCAGTCGAACAGCTCGGAGCGCGGCCAGCTGCCGGCCCGCAGGCGGGCGCAGGTGCCGGCCGGCAGCACGCGCGGGATGTTCTCCAGCAGGCCGCCGCCGGTGATGTGTGCCAGCGCCTTGACCGGGTGCGCCGCCAGCGCCGCCAGCACGCTGCGCACGTAGAGCCGCGTGGGCGCCATCAGGGCCTGCCGCAACGGCTGGCCATCGAGGGTTTGCGGCAGGTTCCCGGCGGCCCGCTCGAGGCAGCGGCGCACGAGCGAGAAGCCGTTGCTGTGCACGCCGCTGGAGGCCAGGCCCAGCACCACGTCGCCGGGCGCGACGTCGCGTCCGGTCAGGATGCGCGACTTCTCGACGACGCCGACGCAAAAGCCCGCCAGGTCGTATTCGCCTTCCGGGTACATGCCCGGCATCTCGGCCGTCTCGCCGCCGATCAGCGCGCAGCCGGCCAGCTCGCAGCCCTGGGCGATGCCGGCCACCACGGTGGCGGCTGTCTCCACGTCGAGCCGGCCGCAGGCGAAATAGTCGAGGAAGAACAGCGGCTCGGCACCCTGCACCAGCACGTCGTTGGCGCTCATGGCGACGAGGTCGATGCCGATGGTGTCGTGCATGTCCCACTCGAACGCCAGCCGCAGCTTGGTGCCGACGCCGTCGGTGCCGCTCACCAGCACCGGCTCGCGGTAGCGCTTCGGGATCTCGAACAGGGCGCCGAAGCCGCCGATGCCCGCCAGCACGCCTTCGCGCAGGGTCTTGCGCGCCAGCGGCCGGATGCGCTCGACCAGTGCTTCGCCCGCGTCGATGTCGACGCCAGCGTCCTTGTAGCTCAAGGGAGGATTCGACGCGGCGGGTGGCATGGGCAGGGGTGGTGAGCGCAGGACGCTTAAAATCGAAGTCCGGATTCTAGTGGGGTGCCCGGACGCAACGGTCGTCCGCTGCCGCCGCACCCACGATCGCCTTGCACTGTTTCATGCCGTATTGCCTTCTCCGATCTTCGAGTCAAGCTGCCCGATGAAGCAGATGGCCCTGGATATCGGTCTGGCGCCGGCGCCGACCCTGGCGGCCTTCGTACCCGGGCGCAACCTCGATGCGCTGCAGCACGTGCGGCTGTGGGCCGAAGCGCGCACGCGCTCGCCGGTGCCGGTCTACCTCTGGGGCGACGCCGGGGCCGGCAAGACGCACCTGCTGCGCGCCGCCCGCCAGGCCGTCGAGGACGCGGGGGGCGCGGTCGGCTGGCTGGATCCGGGCGTGCCCGCTCGCACGCCGTTTCGCGAGGACTGGGAAGCGGTGCTGATGGACGACGTGCAGGACTTCGGCGTCGAATTGCAGCACACGGCCTTTGCCTGGTTCGTGCAGGCGGTGGCACCGACCGACGGCCGCGCACGCGCCGTGCTCGCGGCCGGCCGGCTGCCGCCGGCGGACCTGGCCTTGCGCGAGGACCTGCGCACGCGCCTGGGCTGGGGCCATGTGTTCCAGCTGCATCCGCTGTCGGAAGACGAGGTGCGGGCCGCCTTGCGCCAGGCGGCGCAGGCGCGCGGCCTGGCGCTGCCCGACGACGTGCTGGACTACGTGCTGGTGCGTCGGGCGCGGGACCTGTCCAGCCTGATGGGGCTGCTCGAGCGGCTCGATCGCTATGCGCTGCAGAGGCAGCGCGCGATCACGATTCCGCTGCTGCGCACCATGCTCGAGGACGAGACCCGGCCGGCGCCGCATTGACCGAAACCCTGGAGGTTCCCGCTTGTTGAAACTGACCCTGTTCGATCTCGATCACACCCTGCTGCCGCTGGATTCCGACTACGCCTGGGGCGAGTTCACCAGCCAGCTGGGCTGGGCCGACAGCGCGGAGCTCAGGCGCCTCAACGATCGCTTCTACGCCGACTACGAGGCCGGCACGCTGGATATCCGGGAATACGTGCGCTTCGCCACCGCCGCCGTGCGTCGCCAGGGACCGGGCGCGGCGGCCGAGGCGCAGGCGCGCTTCCTGCGCGAGGTGATCGCCCCGGCCATCACGCCGCAGGC
>CAYRHV010000124.1:0-6496 GCA_964424045.1 uncultured Ottowia sp.
AGTCTGGGCCGTGTCTCAGTCCCAGTGTGGCTGGTCGTCCTCTCAGACCAGCTACAGATCGCAGGCTTGGTAAGCCTTTACCTCACCAACTACCTAATCTGCCATCAGCCGCTCCAGACGCGCGAGGCCTTGCGGTCCCCCGCTTTCATCCGTAGATCGTATGCGGTATTAATCCGGCTTTCGCCGAGCTATCCCCCACGTCTGGGCACGTTCCGATGTATTACTCACCCGTTCGCCACTCGCCACCAGGTGCAAGCACCCGTGCTGCCGTTCGACTTGCATGTGTAAAGCATTCCGCCAGCGTTCAATCTGAGCCAGGATCAAACTCTACAGTTTGATGCTGTTGTTTGACTCTTGCGAGTCTGCTCACTCAAACGGAATTGAAGTGAACTTCACTTCTGTTTTCATGAGCGTTTGATGGTTCTGAAAGAACCTGGCAATTGCCATCAAACGCCCACGCTTATCGGCTGTATTTTGTTAACGAACCGGCGCCGGGACTGCTGTCTCGGCCTGTCTTCACTGCGATCAGCGAAGCCTTGTATTCTGACACGTTTTTGAAAGACCTGTCAAGTCTTGGGGTCTTTGCCGTTTGTCGGTGTGGGGCCTGGCGGCCGAAGCACCTTCACTCAGCGAAGCCCTTGATTATGACGCAATCTGCAAAGACCCGTCAAGATCCAGGGTTTCTACCTAGGCGGCCGGCATGCGACCCGATCAGCCTGCCGACGCCCCGCTGCACTGGAAGACTGGCTGTCTCGTGCAGGGCCTTGCAGTGTAGCATTGTTCGGGTCTGCCGTGCCAGCCCGGCCTGCGGCAGACGCCCACCGCAACGTTCCGCGATCCGCACCAGGATGTCCCTGATCACGCTCAGCAACGCCCACCTTGCCTTCGGCCACTGGCCGCTGCTGGCGGGTGCCGAACTGTCGGTGCTGCCGCAGGAGCGCATCGGGCTGATCGGGCGCAATGGCTCGGGCAAGTCCTCGCTGCTGCGCGTGCTGGCGGGCCTGCAGGAGCCCGACAGCGGCACCCTGCAGCTGCGCCAGGGACTGCGCATCGCGCACGTGGCGCAGCAGCCGGCGCTGGCGGGCGAGCAGAACGTGGCCGAGGCCGTCGCCGCCGGCCTCGCCGACCTGCGCGCCCTGATCGACGCCTACGCCAACGGCCAGGGCGACCTGGATGCGCTGCAGGCGCGCATCGAGACCGAGGGCGGCTGGCACTGGCAGCAACGGGTGGAGGCAACCCTGGAGCGCCTGCGCCTGCCGGCCGATGCGCGCCTGGACACGCTGTCGGGCGGCACGCGCAAGCGCGTCGCGCTGGCCCAGGCATTGGTGACGCAGCCCGACGTGCTGCTGCTCGACGAGCCGACCAACCACCTGGACCTCGACGCCATCGGCTGGCTGGAGGAGCTGCTGCTGGCCTTCGCCGGCAGTGCGGTGGTGATCACGCACGATCGTGCCTTTCTCGATCGCGTGGCCACGCGCATCGTGGAGCTCGATCGCGGCCAGCTCACTTCGTATCCGGGCAACTTCAGCCGCTACCAGGCCCTGAAGGCCGAGCAGCTGGCGCAGGAAGCGGCGGTGAATGCGCGCGCCGACAAGCTGCTGGCGCAGGAGGAGGCCTGGATCCGCCAGGGCATCGAGGCGCGGCGCACGCGCGACCAGGGCCGGGTGCGGCGGCTGGACGCGCTGCGCACCGCCCGTGCGGCGCGGCGCGACCAGGCCGGCCGCGTGCGCATGGACGTGGACGCGCGGGTCGAGGGCTACCAGGGCCGGCTGGTGGCCCAGCTGCAGGGCGTGTCGCTGGCCTTCGGCGACCAGCCGATCGTCACGGACCTGGACCTGACGGTGCTGCGCGGCGACAAGATCGGCCTGATCGGCCCCAACGGCGCCGGCAAGACGACGCTGCTCAAGCTGATCCTGGGCGAGCTCGAGCCCGATCGCGGGCGCGTGCAGCGCGGCAGCAACCTGCAGGTGGCCTACTTCGACCAGATGCGTGCGGCGCTCGACCCGCAGGCCACGCTGGAGGACTTCATCAGCCCGGGCAGCGAGTGGATCGAGATCGGCAACCGGCGTCAGCACGTGCGCAGCTACCTGGCCGACTTCCTGTTCAGCCCGGCGCGCGCGGCCTCGCCGCTGCGCAGCCTGTCGGGCGGCGAGCTCGGCCGCCTGCTGCTGGCACGCCTGTTCGCGCGGCCGGCCAACGTGCTGGTGCTGGACGAACCGACCAACGACCTCGACATCGACACGCTGGAGCTGCTGGAGGAACTGCTGCATGATTACGCCGGCACGGTGTTCGTGGTCAGCCACGACCGCACCTTCCTGGACCACGTGGTCACCGGCACGCTGGCCTGGGACGGGCCCGGACGCTGGCGCGAATACGCCGGCGGGATCGACGACTGGATGGCCCAGGCGGCGCGCTGGCAGGCCCTGCAGTCGCCGGCAGCGGCGCCGGCGCCGGACGGTGCCCTGGCGGCGCCGGCACCCGGGCGCGCCGCGCGTCCACCGTCGCGACGCAAGCTCAGCTACCGCGAGCAGCGCGAGCTCGACGACCTGCCCGGGCGCATCGAGGCGCTGGAGACCGAACAGGCCGAGCTGCAGGCGGCGCTGGCCGATGGCTCGCTCTACCAGAGCGACCTGGAACGCGCCATCGCGCTGCAGGCGCGCGACGGGGCAATCGAGGAAGAACTCACGCTGGCGCTGGCGCGCTGGACCGAACTGGAGGCAATCCGGGACGACGCGCGCTGAGCTGCGGCTACAGTGCGCCCAGGAGGGCGGCCGCACGAGCCCGCCCCCGCACCGAGGAGGAGAACGGAAATGAACAACCCATGGCCCTGGCTGGCAGCCGCCCTGATGCTGCTGCTGGCACTTGCGTTCGCGGCCCTGTGGTGGCGCGAACGCTCGCGCACGACCGAGGCCGAGCTGGGTCCGGACGACCGCTTTGCCGCGGTGGCGGCGCTGTCGCCGGCGGAAATGGAACTGCTCGACTACCTGGTGCGCGCGTTTCCGGGCCGGCCGGTGCTGTTCCGCTGCGCCCTGTCACGGATGGTGACGGTGCGCCGCACCAGCCGGCGCTTCGCGGCCCAGCAACGCCTGGCCGAGCACTCGGTGGACTACGTGGTCTGCGACCGCAGCGGCCGGCCGGTCTATGCGTTCGAACTCGACGCCGTGCACGCCGATCCGGAGGAAGCGGAACAGGACGCGGCGGAAAAGCACCGCGTGCTGAAGACCGCGGGCATTCGCCTGATCCGGCTCAAGCGCAGCACGCGCGACCTGCCGCCATCGCACGAGTTTCGCGCCCACCTGCGCGCCGCTGCCTTGCCGCCACCGGAGACTGCGGCGACCGCGGACGACCCCTGGGGTGGCGTCGAGCGCAAGCCCGCGCGCACGGCACCGGCGCCCCTGCCGACGGCTAGCGCGGCACCGGCGGCACGCGAGCCGGTGCTCGAGACCCAGGACACCCGGGCCATGAGCTTCACCGATCTGATGGGCCTGCCGCCGGCCGAGGGCGAGGAAGGCAACGACGACCCCTGGGGTTCGGGCCGGGGCTGATCAGCGCTTCTTGGTCGGCCGCTGCCAGCCTTCCTTGCTGACCTGGCGGCCCCGCGCCAGGCTGAGCGCGCCGGGGGGCGTGCTGCGTGTGATGATGGAGCCGCCACCCACGGTGCCGCCGGCGCCGATGGTCACCGGCGCCACCAGCACGCAGTTGCTGCCGACGTGCACGTCGGCCTCGATCACCGTGCGGTGCTTGTTGGCGCCGTCGTAGTTGGCGGTGATGCTGCCGGCGCCGTAGTTGACGCGCTCGCCGACGACGGCATCGCCCAGGTAGGCCAGGTGGTTCGCCTTGGCGCCGGCGGCCAGGCTGGAATTCTTCACCTCGACGAAGTTGCCGATGTGGACCTCGGGCCCGAGCTCGGCGCCGGGGCGCAGGCGGGAAAACGGGCCCACCAGCGCGCCCGGGCCGATGCGCACGCCGGCCTGCTCGCCATCGACGTGGGTAAAGGGGTGGATCACCGCGCCGGCGGCAATGCTGGCATTGGTGATGCAGCAATAGGCGCCGATGCGGGCGCCGGCGCCAATCTCGACCCGACCGCTGAAGATGCAGCCGACGTCGATCTCGACGTCCTGCTCGCACACCAGCTCGCCGCGGGTGCCGCGGCGGGCGTCGTCGCGCAGGTCGAAGCGCGCCGGATCGGCCAGGCGCACGCCGGCTTCCATCAGCGCCTGCGCCTGACGTCGCTGGCAGGCGCGCTCGAGCTCGGCCAGCTGCACCGGGCTATTCACGCCCGCGACCTGCAGCGCGTCGTCGATGCAATGCGCCACCACCGGCAGGCCCTCGGCCACGGCCAGGGCGACGACGTCGGTCAGGTAGTACTCGCCCTGGGCGTTGTCGTTGGTCAGTTGTCCCAGCCAGCGCCGCAGGTGCTGCGCCGGCACTGCCATGATGCCGCTGTAGATCTCGTCGATGGCTCGCTCGGCGGCGCTGGCGTCCTTCTCCTCGACGATGCGCTGGACCATGCCGCCGTCGCCGCGCACGATGCGACCGTAGCCGCTGGGATCGGGCAGGCTGACGGTCAGCAGCGCCAGCCGGCTGCCCTGCGCGGCGTCGACCAGGGCCTGCAGCGTGGCGGTCTCGGTCAGCGGCACGTCGCCCGACAGCACCAGCACCAGGCCGTCGTCCGCCAGCAGCGGCAGGGCCTGCTGCACCGCATGCCCGGTGCCGAGCTGCGGCTCCTGGCGCACGCAGGCGAGCTCGAAGCCGGCCTCGGCAACCTCCAGTGGCGCGCAGGCCGCCTCGACCTCGGCCGCGCCATGGCCGGTGATGACGACGGCGCGGCGCGGCCGCAGCCCGGCCGCGGTGGCCAGCACGTGCAGCAGCAGCGGGCGGCCAGCCAGCTTCTGCAGCACCTTCGGCACGCGGCTTTTCATGCGCGTGCCCTTGCCCGCGGCCATGATGACGAGATCGATCGGGTTCATGATGCTCCTGTGGGGTTGACGGTCGGCGCGGCCAGTCCGTGGTCGAGCAGGGCGATGACTTCCTCGGCGAAATCGGCGTAGCTGAGCGATCCGCCGGGACGCAGCCAGGTGAAGGTCCAGTTGATCATGCCGAACAGGGTCATGACGATGGCGGTCTGGTTGCGCGGAGTCAGACGCTGCGGATAGGCATGGCGCAGAAAGCGCGTGACGGCCGAGACCACGTCACGCTGCCGGTCCAGGATGATGTCGCGCTGCTCCTGCCCGAGGAACTGCACGCTGCCCAGCAGCACCGCGTGGTGCGTGGCCGAACTCTCGTATTCGCGCAGGAAGGCACGAATCAGCTCGTGCAGCGTGGCGCGCTCGTCCAGCGCCTGGCGGTGGGCTCGGGCCTGTACCTGGCCGATGATCACCAGCAACTGCTGGGTGTAGCGATCCAGCAGGTCGAACAGGATGGCTTCCTTGCTCTCGTAGTAGTGGTAGAGGCGGGCCTTCGAGGCGCCGCAGGCCGCGGCGACGTCGTTCATGCTGGTGGCCGGATAGCTCTGGCGCGCAAAGCAGGCCGCCGCGACCTTGAGGATCTCGTCGCGCTTCAGGTTGTGGGTGGCGGAAACCGGTCGGGCCATGGCGGATGCGGATACAACCCCTGATTATCAGCCGGCGCCGGCCGCGTCCCACGCCGCCAGGGTGGTGGCCAGCGCGGCCTCGCGTGCCGCACGGATGCGCGCGCCGATGGCCGGGCCGCTGGCCCCCTCGGCCTGCGCCGCCGCCGCGATCGGCGCCGTGGCCACCGCCAGCGCCGCCGCCAGCGCGGCCCGCAGGCGCGCGCGCGGCGGGTAGTCGCGCTCGGCCAGGCCGGCGCGCCCGCGGGCGTCGCACTCGCAAGCCAGCAGCACCTGGCCGAAGCGCGCCGGCTTGCGCAGCGCGTCGCAGCGCTCCAGCAGGCGCAGCACGGCGGCCGCGCCGAGCCCGCCGCTGCGGTGGATGTTGCCGTGTTCGCGCGCCACCACCTCGGCCAGCTCGGTGCACTCGGTGGGCACGCGCAGGCGCGTGGCCACGGCCCGCAGCAGGCGCACGCTGCGCTGCTCGTGGCCGAGGTGGCGCGGCAGCAGCTCGGCCGGCGTCGTGCCCTTGCCGAGGTCGTGCATCAGGCAAGCCCAGCGCACCGGCAGCGGCGCCTGCAGGCGCACCGCCATCTGCAGCACCAGCATCACGTGCACGCCGGTGTCGATCTCGGGGTGGTGGCTGGCGGTCTGCGGCACGCCCCACAGGCGGTCCAGCTCGGGCAGGACGACGGCCAGCGCGCCGCAGTCGCGCAGCACCTCGAACAGGCGCTCGGGCTGCTGCTCCATCAGACCGCGCGCCAGCTCCTGCCAGACGCGCTCGGGCACCAGGTGGTCGGCCTCGCCGGCGGCCACCATCTCGCGCATCAACGCCAGGGTTTCGGGCGCGATGCTGAAGTCGTGGAAGCGCGCGGCAAAGCGCGCCACGCGCAGGATGCGCACCGGATCCTCGCGAAACGCCGCCGT
>CAYRHV010000125.1:0-6439 GCA_964424045.1 uncultured Ottowia sp.
GGCACGATCACGCCCTGCGCCGCGCACAGGCCGTTGAGCGTCAGCATGCTCAGGCTGGGCGGGCAATCGATCAGCACGAAGTCGTAGTCGGCGTCGACCTGGGCGAGCGCCGCCTTCAGGCGTCGCTCGCGCCGCTCCTCGCCAACCAGCTCGACCTCGGCACCGGCGAGGTCGCGATTGGCGCCAAGCACGGCGTAGGCGGCACCGACTTCTCGCAGGCGCTCGGGGACGACCGCGGCCTCGGCAACGCCTGCCGTCTCCAGCAGCACGTCATAGACCGAGAGTCGAAGCGCGCGCTTGTCCACGCCGGACCCCATGGTGGCATTGCCCTGCGGGTCCAGGTCGACCAGCAGCACGCGCTGGCCGATGCGCGCCAGGCCGGCAGCGAGATTCACCGTCGTCGTGGTCTTGCCCACGCCCCCCTTCTGGTTCGCAATGCAGAAAATCTTCGCCATGGAATTCAGGAAGTCGAAACCGGCGCTGCCCTCCGGCCACATGGGCAACGGACAGCAGTGCCGTGTCAATCGGCGTCTTTGGAACCAGCAGTCAGTCGGATGCCTCAAGTGTAAGGGATACGACGAGATCCCCGCGTCAGCCGACAGCGTCGGCGTGTTTCACGTGGAACAACCCGGGCTGAAGCGCTGTGTCGCCTGGCCGGTATCAATCCGGCGCTCGGCGCCGCATCCAGACCAGGCAACGCTCAGCGTCCAGCCCGGGGACGTCCAGTGGTTCCACGTGGAACACCTGGACCCCGGCGGGCAATTCGGCCATCTCGTCGTCCGGCCGTCGCCCCTTCAGGGCCATCCAGACACCTCCCGGAGCCAGCGCGGACTCCGACCACGCCGCAAACTGCGCCAACGAGGCGAAGGCACGCGAAGTGATGACGTCGAACGGCTCGCGCACCGACTCGACCCGTGCGTGGAGGCCGCGGAGATTCGGCAGGTCGAGGCGCGCCGAAACCTGCTGGATGAAAGCCGCCTTCTTCGCCACCGCGTCCACGCAGAGCACGTCGATTTCTGGCGCAGCGATGGCAAGCACCACGCCGGGCAGGCCGCCGCCACTACCCACATCCAGCAGGCGGACCGGCTCGCCCCCCGTGTAGCGACGCAACGGCTTGAGCACTGCCAGACTGTCCAGCAGATGATGACCGAGCATTTCGGACGGTTCGCGCACCGCGGTCAGGTTATAGACCCGGTTCCACCGGATCATGAGATCAAGGTAAACCAGCAGACGCGCCCGGACTTCTGCATCGAGTTCGATCCCGAGTTCCGCCGCGCCCCGACTCAGGCGCTGTGCCAGATCGGCCTCAGCCATGCAGGCGCCCCTGGTCTGCGCAGCCTGCCCGGGCCACATCGCCCGAATCGGAGTGGCACTGGCCCGGACCGCACGGCACCCAGCGGAAATCGCGGCCATTCTTGCGCGATGACGGCCCCGCCATCGTCATCGGTCCGACAACCGTCAGGATCAACGCAGCCAGCCGCTCAGGCCACCCGAGCATCAAGCAGGGCATTCCGGAAGCCACGCTTCTTGAGATGAATCAGCAGCAACGAGATGGCGGCCGGCGTGACACCCGAAATGCGTGAAGCCTGACCCAGGGTTTCGGGTCGGTGCGCCTGCAGTTTCTGGCGCACCTCATACGAGAGCGCGTCGATTTCCATGTAATTCAGGTCCGGGGGCAGTCGCAGGCCCTCGTGATGGGCCGAACGCTCGACCTCTTCGCGCTGGCGCTCGATGTAGCCCGAATACTTGGCCGCAATCTCGACCTGTTCCACCACGGCGTCGAACAGCTCCCCCAGTGTTTCACGTGAAACATCGGCACTCGCATGCCGGCCAGAATCCATCTCCATCAGCTCCGCATGGCCCACGCCGGGGCGACGCAGCAGGTCGAACAGGTTGTATTCGTGTTCGATCGCCTTGCCCAGGACGCACTCCGCCTCGCGCGCCGGCAGGTTGGCCGGATTCACCCAACTGCTCTTGAGTCGCGCTGTTTCACGTGAAACCGCGTCGCGCTTGCGATTGAAGGCATCCCAGCGCGCGTCGTCGATCAGGCCCAGGCGCCGGCCGGCCTCGGTCAGGCGCATGTCGGCGTTGTCTTCACGCAGCTGCAGCCGATATTCGGCCCGGCTGGTGAACATGCGATAGGGTTCGGTCACGCCCTTGGTGATCAGGTCGTCCACCAGCACGCCCAGGTAGGCCTCGTCGCGGCGCGGCAGCCAGGCCGCCTCCCCACGGCACCGGAGCACGGCATTGATGCCGGCAAACAGGCCCTGCGCCGCGGCTTCTTCGTAGCCGGTCGTGCCGTTGATCTGTCCGGCCAGGAACAGGCCCCCGATGTCGCGCGTCTCGAAGCTGCTCTTCAGCGCCCGCGGGTCGAAGTAGTCGTATTCGATCGCATAGCCGGGCCGCAGGATGTGGGCATGCTCCAGCCCGACAACGCTGCGCACCAGCTCGAGCTGAACGTCGAAAGGCAGGCTGGTCGAAATGCCGTTCGGATAGACCTCGTGCGTGTCCAGGCCCTCGGGTTCGAGAAAGATGGCGTGGCTGTCCTTACCGGCAAAGCGATGCACCTTGTCTTCCACGCTCGGGCAGTAACGCGGTCCCACGCCTTCGATCACGCCCGTGAACATCGGGCTGCGCTCGAGGCCGGAGCGGATGATCTCGTGCGTGCGCGCATTGGTGTGCGTGATCCAGCACGGCACCTGACGCGGATGCATGTCGGCTCGCCCCATGAAGCTGAACACCGGCATGCGCGCGTTTGCGCCGCCGGGCATGCCGTCGCCCGGCTGCAGTTCGCAGCGGCTGAAGTCGATGCTGCGACCATCCAGCCGCGGCGGTGTCCCGGTCTTCAGGCGCCCCTGCGGCAGCTTCAGCTCGCGCAGGCGCGCCGCCAGCGACACCGCCGGCGGGTCGCCGGCGCGGCCGGCACGGTAGTTCTCGAGCCCGACGTGGATGCGCCCGTCGAGGAAGGTGCCGGCGGTCAGCACCACGGCGCGGGCGCGAAAGGCAATGCCCAACTGCGTCACCGCACCCGCCACCTGGTCGCCCTCCAGCAGCAGGTCGTCGACCGCCTGCTGGAACAGCCACAGACCCGGCTGGTTTTCCAGCCGGCGCCGGATCGCCGCCCGGTAGAGCACGCGATCGGCCTGGGCGCGCGTGGCGCGCACTGCCGGACCCTTGCTGGCGTTGAGAATGCGGAACTGGATCCCGGCCTCGTCGGCAGCCAGTGCCATGGCGCCCCCCAGTGCATCGACCTCCCGCGTCAGGTGGCCCTTGCCGATGCCACCAATGCTCGGGTTGCAGCTCATCTGGCCCAGCGTGTCGAGGTTGTGCGTCAGCAACAGGGTAGCCGCCCCCATGCGCGCAGCCGCCAGCGCCGCCTCGGTGCCGGCGTGGCCGCCACCGACGACGATGACGTCGAATTGCTGTGGATGAAAACGCGCTGCAGACATGACGGGGCCCCGGAACCAGGGTCAGTATTTTAAGTGCGCGGCGCCCATCGTGCTGCCGATGCGGCATCACTCACTATGTTTTTTATAGCAAAATATGGCTCTGACAGTCGCGTGCGCTGCTCCCGCGGGGCGCCGGATGGGGTATCCTCGCCTCCTTCTGCCCGCGCCCGTGCGGCCCTGTCGCCGCGGTCGCAGCGGGCCCTGTCAAATCAAGCTGTCTGCCGTCGCGCGTCCGCGCCCTCCCGGCGTGAGCGCGCCTCGCTGCGGCATCCGGCACCGTCCAAGGAGATTCGTCATCGCCCACACCGCCCTCCAGAAAGCACCCAGCGCGGCACCCAGCCACGCCCTGGCCTCGTACCTGGACCCGGACCATCTGGGACCCTGGGGCATCTACCTGCAGCAGGTCGACCGGGTCACGCCCTATCTGGGACCATTGGCGCGCTGGGTCGAGACGCTCAAGCGCCCGCGGCGCTCGCTCATCGTGGACGTGCCGATCGAGCTCGACAACGGCACCATTGCCCACTTCGAGGGCTACCGCGTCCAGCATGACATCAATCGCGGCCCCGGCAAGGGCGGCGTGCGCTTCCACCAGGACGTGACGCTGTCCGACGTCATGGGCCTGGCGGCCTGGATGTCGATCAAGAACGCCGTCGTGAACGTCCCCTTCGGCGGCGCCAAGGGCGCCGTCCGGGTCGATCCGCGCACCCTGTCGACGGGCGAGCTGGAGCGTCTGACGCGCCGCTACACGAGCGAGATCGGCCTCATCATCGGCCCGAACAAGGACATTCCGGCGCCGGACGTCAACACCAACGCCCAGGTGATGATGTGGATGATGGACACCTACGCCATGAACAACGGCGAGACGGCCACGGGCGTCGTCACCGGCAAGCCGGTCGAGCTGGGCGGCTCGCTCGGGCGCCGCGAAAGCACCGGCAACGGCCTGTTCACCGTCGGCGTCGAGGCGGCGCGCCAGATCGGGCTGCCGATCGCGGACGCACGCGTGGCCGTGCAGGGCTTCGGCAACGTCGGCAGCGTGGCGGCACAGGCCTTCGCCCGGGCCGGTGCACTCATCGTCGCCGTGCACGACCACACGGGCGCCGTCGGCAACGACCAGGGGCTCGACGTGGCGCGCCTGCTGCGTCACGTCACCCGCACCGGCGGCGTGGCCGGCTTTGAAGGCGGCGAGGCCCTGACCCCCGCCGAATTCTGGGCCAGCCGCTGCGACATCCTGGTCCCTGCCGCCCTGCAGGGCCAGATCACCCGCGCCAATGCCGGCCAGATCAAGGCCCGGCTGGTGATCGAAGGCGCCAACGGCCCCACCACGCCGGAAGCCGACGACATCCTGCAGGAAAGCGGCGTGCTGGTGGTGCCCGACGTGCTGGCCAATGCCGGCGGCGTGACCGTGAGCTACTTCGAGTGGGTGCAGAACTTCTCCAGCTTCTTCTGGAGCGAAGAGGAAATCCACGAGCGCCTGCAGCGCATCATGCGCCAGGCCTTCCAGGCCGCCTGGGACACCGCCCGACAGCACGGCGTCAGCCTGCGCACCGCCGCCTACATCGTGGCCTGCACGCGCATTCTGACCACGCACCAGCTGCGCGGGCTCTACCCCTGACCACCGGGCGCGAGGGACGCCGGGCGCTCACGCGCCGGCGTCCCAGGCCTGGCGCAGCACCCGCGTGGCGATAGTCACGTCCGGCTGGCCGCAGATCGCGCTGACCACCGAGATCCCGGCAGCACCAGCCTGGCGCACCGCGCCGGCGCGGGCGGCCGTGATGCCGCCGATCGCCACGCAGGGCCAGGGGCTGGCCTGCACGATGTCGCGCAGCAGCGCCGGCCCGCCAGCGGGCTCGGCATCCGGCTTGGTCTGCTGGGCCCACACCGGACCGACGCCCAGATAATCCACCGTACCGGCCGGCAGGCGCCGAGCCGCCGCAACATGCGCCAGGGTCTGTACCGACAGGCCCAGCCACAAGGTCGGCCCGACGCGCTGCCGCGCCTCGCCCGCATCCAGGTCGTGCTGGCCCACGTGTACGCCGGCGGCCCCGATGGTGGCTGCCAGGTGCACGCGGTCGTTGATGATCAGCGGCACGCCGGTGGGCGCCAGGGCTGCCACCAGCGCCTGCCCCAGTTGCACGAACTCGGCGTCGCTGCAGTCCGGATCGCGCAACTGCACCACCGTGGCGCCGGCAGCCGCGGCCTCGGCCGCCGTCCGCACCACGCCGTGTGCGCCGCACAGCCCGCGGTCCGTCACCAGGTAGAGCGACAGGTCGAGCTCGGAGGGGCGGCGCTCGGCAGGAGCTGTGTTCATGGCCGTCTCACACCGGGCGCAGGGCCGCCGCCAGCGCGGGCGGCTGCACGTCGTGCAAACGGTCCAGCAGGATCACGGCAAAGCTGCCCGGCCCGGCGGCTTGCGGCGCCGCCTGGTCGGCGGCCACGGTGAGCAGCGCCGTCGCTGCCGTCGCCGCCAGCAGGGCATCGGACTCGACCGCGGCAAAGCCCGCCATCAACGCCCCCAGAGCGCAGCCGGCGCCGGTGACGCGCGTCAGGTGCGGGTGGCCATTGGCGATGCGCACCAGGCGCCGGCCATCGGTCAGGTGATCGACGGCACCGCTCACCGCCACCACCGTGCCGCGCTCGCGCGCCAGTCCGGCCGCGGCCTCGACCGCCTGCTCGGCGGCCGCCAGCGACTCCACGCCCTTGCCGCCGGCCCCGCCCGCCAGCGCCAGCACTTCCGAGGCGTTGCCGCGCACGATCGCCGGCCGGTGCGCGGCCAGCAGTTCCCGGGCAATTCCGGTGCGCCAGGCCACGGCACCGGCAGCCACCGGGTCCAGCACCCAGGGCACGCCCGCGGCCTCGGCACCCCGTACCGCGGCGCGCATCGCGGCCACCGTGTCGGGGTAAGGCGTGCCCAGGTTCACCAGCACGCCGCCGCTGATGGCGGCAAAGGCCCCGGCCTCGGCCGGGTTGTCCACCATGGCCGGCGCCGCGCC
>CAYRHV010000126.1:0-6381 GCA_964424045.1 uncultured Ottowia sp.
CACGATGCGCGGCAGGGTCGATGAATCGGTGCTTTGCATGCCACTCCAGAAGCAGCAAACCCCAACAAGACGACAGTCTCGTTGGGGCCGCAACAGATCGGTGCGATTGGTAGGCGCGATTGGACTCGAACCAACGACCCCCACCATGTCAAGGTGGTGCTCTAACCAGCTGAGCTACGCGCCTGAAGATCGATTCGAAGCGCGCAAGTTTAACAGATTCCGAGGGGATTCAGCGGCGCCGCGCACGGCGCACGCCGGGCACTTCCTGCACCTGGCGCAGCACTTGGGCCAGGCGGCCGGTGTCGTCGACCTCGACCACGAAGGTCATCTGCGCCCAGCCGCGCACGGTCTGGGTGCGCACGCCGACCACGTTCATCTTCTCGCGCGAGAACACCTCGGAAATATCGCGCAGCAGGCCCTGGCGATCGACCGCCTCGACCCCGACGTCGACCGGATAGGAGGGCGCGCGGCCGGAGGACGGGGTGCTCCAGTCGACCTCGATCACGCGCTCGGGCTCGCGCGCCGCCAGGTCGCGGAAGCTCGGGCAGTCGCGCCGGTGCACGGTGACGCCGCGCCCGCGCGTGACGTAGCCGGCGATCTCGTCCGGCGGCGCCGGCTTGCAGCAGCGCGCCGGCTGCGTCAGCAGCGAGTCTTGCCCCACCACCAGCACGCCGCCGCGCGCCTTGCGCTCGGTCGGCAGCTTGCGCTGCAGCAGCTGGGCGTCCGGGTCCGGCGCCGGCTCGGGCGGGTGCAGCACGGCCTCGATGCTGCGCAGCGACAGCTCGTCCTTGCCGACGGTCTCGAACAGGGCGTCGTGCGACTTGAAGCCCAGGTCGGCGGCCAGCTGGTCGAGCGACAGCGCGGTGCGGCCCTGGCGCTGCAGCAGCTTCTCGACCATCTCGCGCCCGCGCGCGATGGTCTCGCGTACGTGCTGGGCATTGAACCAGGCGCGCACCTTGGCGCGCGCGCGCGAGGAAGCCAGGTAGCCCAGCTCGGCGTTCAGCCAGTCGCGCGAGGGACCGCCCTCCTTGGCCGCCGTGATTTCCACCGTCTGGCCGTTCTGCAGCGGGGTGTTCAGCGGCACCATGGCGCCGTCCACGCGCGCGCCGCGGCAGCGGTGACCCAGCTCGGTGTGCACCGAGTAGGCGAAGTCGACCGGCGTGGCGCCGGCCGGCAGCTCGACCACTGCCGCCTCGGGCGTGAGCACGTAGATGCGGTCGTCGAACAGACCCTGCGTGGCCGCGCCCGACAGGTCGCGCTCCCAGGCCAGCAGCTGGCGCAGCACGGCGATCTTGGCGTCGTAGGTGCTGGCTGCGCTGACGCCGCCATAGCCTTTCGTGCCAGCCTCCTTGTAGGCCCAGTGCGCGGCCACGCCGTGCTCGGCGTGCTCGTGCATGGCCTGGGTGCGGATCTGGATCTCCCAGGCGCGGCCGTCCGCGTCGCGCACCACGGTGTGCAGCGACTGGTAGCCGTTGATCTTGGGTCGCGCGATGTAGTCGTCGAACTCGCCCGCGACCGCCGCATGCTGCTGGTGCACCCAGTCCAGCGCGGTGTAGCAGTCGGTGACGGTGGGCACGATCACGCGCAGCGCCCGGATGTCGAACACCTGCTCGAAGGCCAGGCCCTTGCCGCGCATCTTGCGCACGATCGAGCTGATGTGCTTGGGCCGGCCAGTGACCACGGCCTCGATGCCCTGCGCGCGCAGCGCCTGCTCGATCTGGGCGCGACGCTGCTCCAGCGCGGCCTCGCGCTCGGAGCGCTTGGCGTCCAGCAGGCGGGCGATCTCGCGGTAGGTGTCGGGCTCCTGGGCGCGGAAGATCAGGTCTTCCAGCTCCCACTTGATGCGCCATATGCCCAGGCGATTCGCCAGCGGCGCGAACACCTCGTGCGCCTCGCGCAGCATGCTGGGGGCCGGCGGCTGGCGCGTGGCGGCGCAGTGGCGCAGGGTCTGCAGGCGCGAGGCCAGGCGCAGCAGGATCACGCGCAGGTCGCGCGAGAAGGCCAGCAGCATCTTGCGCACCGACTCGGTCTGCGCGGCCGCGTCCGCATCCGCCGCGCGCTCGGCGCGGCCGACGCGCGAACGCCGCTGCAGACTCTCGAGCTTGGCGGTCTCGATCGCCAGGCGGGCAAAGCCGGACCCGAAGGCCTTGGTGATCACCTCCTCGGGCCGGTTCAGCTGGGCGCTCGCGTAGCTCAGGTAGGCCGCCGCCTGCACCGTCTCGTCGCCGCCGATGCTGGCCAGGATGCCGGCCACGCCGTCGGCATGCGCCAGCAGGTTCTCGCCCGAGTGCGTCAGCTCGCCGGTCAGCAGCGGCTCGGCGAAGGCGCGCGCGCGCTCGCGCACGCCGCTTTGCGCCGCCGGGTCGTTGACGGCCACCACGACTCCGGGCAGTTCGACCTCGCCGCGCACGGCACGCTGGGCCAGCTTCATGACGCGTCCTCGCGTCGCGCCAGCGGCAGCAGGAAGTCCACCACCGGCTGCACCTGGGCCGCGTCCCGCAGCATCGGTGCGTGGCCGACCCCGGGAATCTCGATGCGGCGCGCGCGTGGGCCGCGCCGCCCCATGGCCTGCGCCGTGGCCATCGACAGCAGGTCCGACTCGGCGCCGTGCAGCAGCAGGGTCTCGGCGTCGATGCGGTCGTAGAAGCTCCACAGCTGCGCTTCGGCCTGCGCCAGCGTCTCGGGCGTGACGCCGGCCATCGACGCGGCGATCGCCGGGTCGTAGCGCAGCCGCCAGCGCCCATCGGGATCGTGCCGGAACATCGGACGCGACAGCGCCAGCCAGGCCGCGTCGGTGAACGGGCCGAAGCCCGGCGACAACACCCGCAGATAGGCGGCGCCCGCCTCCAGCGAGTCGAAGTCCGGGTTCCGGCCGACGTGCTCGCGCATGACCTCGATCGCCGGCCACTCGATGCGCGGGCCGACGTCGTTGAGCAGCAGCCGAACCAGCGGCGCCGGCAGCGGCAGCGGCAGCCCGGGCATGCCCGCCAGCGTCATGCCGATGATGCCGCCCATGCTGGTGCCGACCCAGTCGAAGCCCGCCAGCGGTGCGTCCTGGTGCAGGCGCGCCAGCAGGACCAGCATGTCGGCCACGTAGTTCGGGTAGTCGTAGCCTGCCGGATCGCGCAGCCAGTCGCTCTGGCCGCGGCCCACGACGTCCGGGCAGATCACCCGGATCGCCCGCCCCTGCGCGCCGGCGCGCACCAGCAGGGCGCGCGCCAGTACGTCGAAGTCGCGACCCTGGCGCGTCAGGCCATGCACGCAGACGATCGCGTGCGGCGCCGCGGTCTCGCCCCACTGCCACCAGGCCATGCGATGCCCGCCCTCGGAGTCGGGGCAATCGACGTGGCGAAGCAGGGGCTCGGGCATGGCGCTCAGCATAGCGGGACCGACACGCAGGAAGGCGATCGCCCGCAGGTCGATGCTAAGACAAACCGTGACTTCTGACAGGCATGCCGGCTTGTCTGCAGGTCCGCATGCTCACATGAGACCCGGCGCCACCGGAGCACCCCTCGGGTTCATGCAAAGGAAGCCGGGACGCGCCGTCAAGCGGCGCCGCTGGCGTGCCGGCGGTCAGGGCTGGTCGGCGACCCCGTTGGCGACCGACGCCGTCGTGGCCTGCTGCGCATCGGTGCCGAACCAGGCCTGGCGCAGCTGCTCGCGCAATTCGACGCGCTGCTCGGGCGTCAGTCGCCGGTCCTGCGCCGCCATCTGGGCGTCGCTGTGGCGATGGTGCGCATCGACGGCTTGCCACAACGCGCTGCGCTGCAGCACGGGATCGCCGGAATCGACACTTTCGGCCGCGTCGGCCGGCTCGGGGGTGGCTGCCGACTCGCCAGCAGCCTGCGTCCATCCGGCAAGTGGCAGCGCCAAACCCGCCACCAAGGAGAGAAAGAGAAATCGAAACTTCATCACAAATCCTGCAGCTGCGACCATCTCACAGGATCGGCGTCGAATTCCGCTTCATCCGCGCTTGGGGGGGCAACAGATGTAACATGCTGAAAATACAGGCAGATTCAGCCCGGATTCCTGTCGCATCGCGGTCACAATGGGCTTGTTACATTTACGGGATTCAGACCCAAGGCACACATGAACCAGAATACCCATCGCCCCGACAAGATCGTCGTCGTCGATGACGACGCGCGCATTCGCGACCTGCTGCGCCGCTACCTGGCACAGGAAGGTTTCGAGGTCATCGTGGCCGAGGACGCCAAGGCACTGTCGCGCATCATGCTGCGCGACACCATCGACCTCATCGTGCTCGACCTCATGATGCCGGGCGAGGATGGACTGTCGGTGTGCCGGCGCCTGCGGGCCGCGGGCGACAAGACGCCCATCATCATGCTCACCGCCAAGGGCGAGGACGTGGACCGCATCGTCGGCCTCGAGGTCGGCGCCGACGACTACCTGGGCAAGCCCTTCAACCCGCGCGAGCTGCTGGCCCGCATCCACGCCGTGCTGCGCCGCCGTCCGCCGCAGGAGGCGCCGGGCGCCCCCTCTTCCGAAAACGAGCAGGTCGCCTTCGGTCCGTTCCAGTTCGATCTGGGTGCGCGCGCGCTGCACAAGAACGGCGACGAGGTGTCGCTGACCACCGGCGAGTTCGCCATGCTCAAGGCGCTGGTGCGCCACCCGCGCCAGCCGCTGTCGCGCGAGAAGCTGGCCCAGCTGGCGCGCGGACGCGAATTCGAACCCTTCGATCGCAGCCTGGACGTGCAGGTCTCGCGCCTGCGCAAGCTGATCGAGCAGGATCCGGCCAACCCGCGCTTCATCCAGACCGTTTGGGGCGTGGGCTACGTCTTCGTGCCGGACGGCAGCTCGTGAACCCCGTCGCCGTCCGCCTGCCGGGCAGGAGATGAGCACCGCCACGCAGCCGACACAGCCCGGCGAGCCCGGCACAATCGAGCCCACGCGCCCAGATCATCTGGCGGACTCGATGAGCGCGCCGCTGGAGTTCGATGCCAGCCCGGGCAGCCGGCGCTTTGGCATCAGCCTGTTCTGGCGCACCTTTTTCCTGCTCATCCTGCTGCTGGTGGGCAGCACCTGGGGCTGGTACCAGCTCTTCCGCACCCTGGAATACGAGCCACGCGCAATCGACAACGCGCGCCAGATCGCTTCGCTGGTGAACCTGTCGCGCGCGGCGCTGGTGCACTCGGACTCCATTGCGCGCGTGTCGCTGATCAAGACCCTGGCCGAGCAGGAAAAGGTCCGCATCCTGCCGCGCGAGCCCGGCGACCGCTTCCAGCCGTTCGCACTCAACGAGCTGGAGAAGAGCATGAGCCGCGAGCTGGGCGCGCGCCTGGGGCCGGACACCGTGGTGGCACGCAACGTGAACGGCGAGGACGGCCTGTGGGTCGGGTTCTCGATCGAGGGCGACTCCTACTGGCTGCTGATGGACCGCTCGCGCGTCGGCGCGCTGGTGGGCGGACCGACCTGGCTGCTCTGGCTGGTCGCCATCGGCGCCCTGTCGCTGCTGGGTGCCGCCATCCTGGCGCGCCTGATCAACCGGCCGCTGAAGCAGCTCTCGCTCGCCGCCGCCCACGTGCGCGAGGGCGACTACCTGCGCAAGCGCCTCGACGAGGACGCGCTGTCGAGCGAGATCCGCGAGGTCAACATCGGCTTCAACCGCATGGCCGATCAGCTCTCCAAGATCGAGCAGGAGCGCGCCGAGATGCTGGCCGGCATCTCGCACGACCTGCGCACGCCGCTGGCGCGGCTGCGGCTGGAGACCGAGATGAGCGTACCCGACGCCGAGGCGCGCGAGCACATGGCGGCCGACATCAGCCAAGTCGACACCATCATCAGCAAGTTCCTGGACTACGCGCGCCCGGACCACATCGCGCTGGAGACCATGCCGCTGCTGGAGATCGTCAAGGCCAGCGTGCTGCCCTTCACCGGCCGCGAGGACATGCGCGTGGACGTCACGATTCCGCCCGAATACCGGGTCGTCGGCGACGACATCGAGCTCTCGCGCGTGCTCTCGAATCTGCTGGAGAACGCGCGCCGCTACGGCCAGTCGGACGACGGCGTGACGCGCGTGCGCATCGCCGCCACGGCCCAGGACAACTGGATCGTGCTGCGCGTGCGCGACCATGGCCCCGGCGTGCCGCCCGAGCAGCTGGAAGAACTCACCCGGCCCTTCTATCGCGGCGACAGCGCGCGCACCTCGGCCACCGGCGCCGGCCTGGGGCTGGCGATCGTGGTCAAGATGGTGGAGAACATGGGCGGCACGCTGCAGCTGGTGAACAGCCCGAGCGGCGGCCTGATGGCGGTGGTCCGGCTGGTGCGCGGATGAGAATAACCCACCCCCGTGGCCTCACTCGCTGCGCGATGTTGCGCCTCCCCCTGAGCACCGCTCGGCCGCCCGAAGGTGCGAAAGCCCCC
>CAYRHV010000127.1:0-6368 GCA_964424045.1 uncultured Ottowia sp.
CACGGGTGCCCGCGAATGGCCAGCTCCGCGGCCTGTTTGCCTTTTCCTGCCGAGGCCGCACGTGGCACCATGAGAATCCCTGACACCCCGTTTCAAAGGAAGAACCCATGAGCAACCCCCAGGTCGAACTGCACATCAAGGATCGCGGCGTGATCACGATCGAGCTCGAGCAGGACAAGGCGCCCAAGTCGGTCGCCAACTTCCTCGCCTACGTCCAGAGCGGTCACTACGACAACACGGTGTTCCACCGCGTCATCAACAACTTCATGATCCAGGGCGGCGGCTTCGAACCCGGCATGAAGCAGAAGCCGACCCAGGCGCCGATCCAGAACGAGGCCGATAACGGCCTGAAGAACGCCACCTACACCCTGGCCATGGCGCGCACCAGCGACCCGCACTCGGCCACGGCGCAGTTCTTCATCAACGTGGTGGACAACGACTTCCTGAACTTCCAGGCGCCGACCGCCCAGGGCTGGGGCTATGCCGTGTTCGGCAAGGTGGTCCAGGGCCAGGCCCTGGTGGACGCGATCAAGGCCGTGCCGACCACCCGCAAGGGCTTCCACGACGACGTGCCGAGCGACGACGTGGTGATCGAGAAGGCCGTCGTGGCCGCCGGCTGAGCCGGCCCGGCGTGACGACCGTGCCGGCCTTTGGCGAGCTCGCGGCGCCCGCGCACTGGCGCACGGTCGACTTCATCTCCGACCTGCATCTCAAGCCCGAGGAGCCGCGCACCTTCGAGGCCTGGGCAGACTACCTGGGCCACACGCGCGCCGACGCCGTCTTCATCCTCGGCGACCTGTTCGAGGTCTGGGTCGGCGACGACGCGGCCAGTGCCGGCAGCTTCGAGGCGCGCTGCGGCCAGGTGCTGGCAGCCTGCCGCGCCGAGCTCGCCTTCATGCGCGGCAACCGCGACTTCCTGGTGGGGCAGGACTTCCTGCAGCGCCATGGCGTGCGCGACCTGGCCGAGGACCCGATGGTGCTGCTGTTTGGCGAACAGCGCTGGTTGCTCAGCCACGGCGACCTGCTGTGCACCGACGACGTCGACTACCAGCGTTTTCGCCGCCAGGTGCGCAGCGCCGACTGGCAGCACGAGTTCCTGGCGCGACCGCTGGCCGAGCGCCAGCAGATCGCGCGCCAGATGCGCGCCGAAAGCCAGGCGCGCCACGGCACGCTGGCGGTCTACGCAGACACCGACGACGTCCTGGCGCGCCGCTGGCTGGACATCGCCGGCGCCACCACCCTGATCCACGGTCACACGCACCGACCGGCGGACCATGCACTGGGCTCGGACGCCGGCGGCCAGGCGCTGACCCAGGTCGTGCTGAGCGACTGGCACGTCGACGCCCGGGTGCGCCGTGCCGAGGTGCTGCGCCTCGCGCCGCCAGGGCGCTGGGCGCGCCTCGACCCGGCCGACGCCTGAGGGACCGGCGCCATGGCACCGCTGGGCCGCCTGGGCCGCTGGCTGCGCCGCGCCGCCGGCACGCCGCCGCCGATTCCCGAGGCCCTGTGGCAGGCGACGCTGGCGCACTACCCGTTTCTCGCGCGCCTGCCCGAGGCCGAGCGCGCGCGCCTGCGGCGTCTGGCCCGGCACTTCCTGGCGCAAAAGGAATTCAGCGGCGCGCACGGCCTGCAGGTGACCGACGCCATGGCGCTGGCCGTGGCGGCACAGGCCTGCCTGCCGCTGCTGCACCTGGGCCCGCCGGAGCGGCCCGAGGCCGCGCTGTCCTGGTACGACGACTTCGTCGGCATCGTGATCCATCCGGCCGACGCCGTGGCGCGCCGCCAGGTGATGGACGAGGCCGGCGTGGTGCACCACTACCACGAGGTGCTGTCGGGCGAGGCCATGCAGCACGGCCCGGTGATGCTGTCCTGGCCGGCGGTGCAGGACGCCGGCGCAGACGGCAGCGTGGTGATCCACGAATTCGTGCACAAGATGGACATGCAGGCCGGCGGCGCTCACGGCGCGCCGCCGCTGCCGCGCGGCTTCATGGGCGCACGCACGCCGCGCGAGGGCGCCGAGCGCTGGGCCGCAACCTGGGCCCCCGCGTATGAAGCGTTTCGCGAACAGGTGATCCGCGCCGAGCGCTTCGGCGCCGCCCTGCCCTGGCTGGATGCCTACGCCGCCACCGCCCCGGAGGAATTCTTCGCCGTCGCCTGCGAGGCGCACTTCGTCGAACCGGAGCGCTTCGCGCACGAGTTCCCGCAGCTCGCCGCGAGCCTGCGCGCCTTCTTCCGCCAGGACGGGCCCTGACCACCGGCGCCGGCCACGCCAATGCAGCCTTTGCCCCATTTCCAGGGCCTGAGCGACGCCGAGGCGCGCCGACGCCTGGCCGAGCACGGGCCGAACACCATCGAGGAGCGCGAGCAGCGCGCGTTCGCGGCGACGCTGCGCGAGGTCGTGCGCGAGCCGATGTTCCTGCTGCTGCTGGTGGCGGCGGCGATCTACCTGCTGCTGGGCGACCTGGGCGAGGGCCTGCTGCTGGCCGGCTTCGCGCTGCTCTCGGTCGGCCTGGTGATCTTCCAGCAGCGGCGCAGCGAACGCGCGCTGGACGCGCTGCGCGAGCTGGCGGCGCCGCAGGCACGCGTCCTGCGCGCTGGTCAGGTACGGCGCCTGTCGACACGCGAGATCGTGCCAGGCGACTGGATCGTGCTCGGCGAGGGCGAGCGCGTCGCCGCCGACGCGGTGCTGCGCCAGGCCACGGCGCTGACGGTGGACGAGTCGCTGCTGACCGGCGAATCGGTGCCGGTGCGCAAGCGCGCCAGCGAGGCGCCACTGGCACCAGCGCCGGCCGGCGCGCCAGGCGGCGAAGACCAGCCGCAGGTACATGCCGGCACCCTGGTCACTTCGGGTCACGGCCTGGCCGAGGTCAGCGCCACCGGTCGCCAGACCCAGGTCGGCCGCATCGGCGTCTCGCTCGCGACCATCGAGACCGCCGACGCGCCACTGCAGCACGACCTGCGCCGCCTGGTGCGCCTGTTCGGCACGCTGGCGCTGGCCGGCAGCACGCTGCTGGTGCTGTGGCACGGGCTGCGCGGCGGTGACTGGATGCAGGGACTGCTGGCCGGCATCGCGCTGGGCATGGCGATGCTGCCGGAGGAATTCCCGATGGCGCTGGCGGTGTTCCTGGCGCTGGGCAGCTGGCGGCTGGCGCGTGCGCAGGTGCTGGCGCGCCACTCCGGCGCGGTCGAGGTGCTGGGCGCGGCCAGCGTGCTGTGCGTGGACAAGACCGGCACGCTGACGGAAAACCGCATGGCACTGCGCCGTCTGGTCACGCCCGAGGCCGACGTCGTGGTGCAGTCCGGCGCGCCGCTGCCGGCCGCGCTGCAGCAGCTGCTCGAAGCCGCCATGCTGGCCTCGCACCGCGGCGGTACCGACCCCATGGACCGCGCCCTGCTGGCGTACGGCGACTCGGCACTGGCCAGCAGCGCGCACCGGCACGCCGACTGGCTGCTGGAGCGCGAATACGCGCTCACGCCCGAGCTGCCGGCAATGTCACAGAGCTGGCTGGACGAGCAGGGCGCGCGCCACGTCGCCACCAAGGGCGCGCCCGAAGCGGTGATCGCGCTGTGCCGGCTCGCACCCGAGACGGCGACCGTGCTGCAGGCCCAGGCACGCCGGCTGGCCGAGCAGGGGCTGCGCGTGCTGGCGGTAGCCGCAGGCGGCGGTCCGGGGGACACCCCGGCGCCCGAGCAGTGCGACCTCGAGCTGCACTGGCTCGGCCTGGTCGGCTTCGAGGACCCGTTGCGCGCCAGCGTGCCGGCGGCGGTGGCGCAGGCGCGGGGCGCAGGCATCGCGGTCGTCATGATCACCGGCGACCACGCCGCCACCGCACTGGCCATTGCACGCCAGGCCGGCATCGACACGGCAGCCGGCAGCCTCACCGGCGACCGGCTGGCGACGCTGGACGACGCCGCGCTGCAGCAGGCCGTGCAGCGCGTGCGCGTGTTCGCGCGCGTGCGTCCCGAGCAGAAGCTGCGCCTGGTCCAGGCGCTGCAGCGCAACGGCGAAACCGTCGCCATGACCGGCGACGGCGTCAACGACGCACCGGCCCTGAAGGCCGCGCACATCGGCATCGCCATGGGCACGCGCGGCACCGACGTGGCGCGCGAGGCAGCCGACCTGGTGCTGCGGGACGATGACTTCGGCCGCATCGTCGGCGGCGTGCGCATGGGCCGCCACATCTTTGACAACCTGCGCAAGGTGATGCGCTACATCGTCGCCATCCACGTACCGATCGCCGGCCTGGCGCTGCTGCCGGTGCTGCTGGGCCTGCCGCCGCTGATGCTGCCGGCCCACGTGGTGCTGACCGAGATGGTGATCGACCCGATCTGCTCGCTCGCGTTCGAGGGCGCGCCGCCCGACCCGCGCCTGATGCAGCGTCCGCCGCGCCAGGCGCGCGCCAGACTGGTGGACGGGCCGATGCTGCGACACGGCCTGCTGCAGGGTGGCAGCCTGCTGCTGGCCACGCTGCTGGCCTACGTCCTGACACTGCGCGCCGGCCAGAGCGCCGACGTCGCGCGCACGCTGGCGGTGCTCGGCCTGACGGCCGGCAACCTGCTGCTGGTGGCCGCCAACCTGAGCGTCGGCCTGGGCTGGCGCGCGCTGCTGGCGCCGGGAGCGCGCGCATTCTGGGTCGTTGCCGCCGTCGCCGCGGGCGTGCTGGCGCTGGCGGTCACCCTGCCGTCGGCCCGGGACCTGCTGCACTTCGCCGTGCCGTCGCCGTCCCAGCTTGGCCTGACGCTGGCCGCCGTGGCGCTGGCGGTGGCGGCCGGCGTGCTGCCGGGCCGGATGCAGGCGCGGCGGCTGCAGCGCGCGCCGACCTGACCCGTCAGCGCGGCTCAGCCGGTGCCCTGCGCGGCAATCTGGCGCAGCGCGCGCTCGAACACCTCGGGCGACTGGCCGCCGCTGATCAGGTGCCGGTCGTTGATGACCACGGCGGGCACGGAACGGATGCCGGCCTCCAGCCACTCGCGCTCGGCCGCGCGCACCTCGGCCGCGTATTCGTCGCCGGCCAGGATCGCGCGCGCCCGCGCCGAATCCAGCCCGGCCGCATGCACGGCGGCCAGCAGCACGTCTTCGTGGTCGACGCGCTCGCCGCGCCCGTGGTAGGCCTCGAGCAGGGCACGCTTGAGGGCGCGCTGGTGGTCTGCGCCTTCCAGCCCGGCCCAGTGCAGCAGGCGATGGGCGTTGAAGGTGTTGACGATGCGCCCGCGCCCGTCCGGACTGAAGGCGAAGCCCACCGCGGCACCACGCTCGCGGATGGTGGCCTGGATCTGCGCCTGCTGCGCCGGCGTCGAGCCATACTTGCGCGTCAGGTGTTCGGACAGGTCCTCGCCTTCCGGCGGCATGTCGGGATTGAGTTCGAAGGGCTGGAAGTGCAACGTCGCCCGCACCGCATCGCGGCTGTGCTCCAGCGCCTGGCCGAGCGAGGCCAGGCCGACCGCGCACCAGGGGCAGGCCACGTCGGAGACGAAGTCGATCTTCAGCGGGACAGGCATGGTCATTCTCCAGTGGGTGATGGGCGCTCCGCGAGCGCGTGCTGCAGCGCCGCATCGAAGGCCTCGGGCGCCTCGAACTGCGCCCAGTGGCCGGCGCCATCGAGCAGCGCCAGGCCGCGAAAGTCGGGCGCTGCCGCGGCAAATGCAGGCGCCAGGCCATTGATGTAGGAGCCGTAGATCGCATCGTAGGCGCCATAGATGGCATGCACCGGACAAGGGACATGCGGCAGGCGTCGCGCCAGGATGTCGGTGTGCGCCAGGCGCCGACTGGACAGGCGGTCGCGCAGCACGTTGTCGATGTGGATTTCCAGCGCCAGGCCGTCGATCAGCGTCGCGTCGTGCAGCATCAGCTCGGCCAGGTTGTGGCGATGCGCCTCGATCTGCTCGGCCGGCGTCTTCAGATGGCGCCAGGCGCGCAGCTGGAACTGCCGCTGCGGCACCACTCCCATCGCCGGCGCGCCGACCAGCACCAGACGCCGCGCCAGTTCGGGGTGCTCGGCCAGCAGCAGGCCCGCCGACAGACCGCCGAAGGAAAAGCCGACCAGGTCCACCGGCCGGCCACCGGACAGCTGCCGCAGGCCGCTCGCCAGCGGCGCCACCATGGCGTCGGCATCGCTGCGGGCGGGCGGCGCATCCGAGGCGCCGAAGCCCGGCAGGTCGGCCGCCAGCACGCGGCGGCCACGGTCCACCAGCGGCAGGATGTTGCGCACCCAGTGCGTCCAGGAGCCGCTGCCGCCGTGCAGCAGCACCACCGGCGGCTGGTCCGTTCGCGCCTCGCCCCAGGCATGCCAGACCAGGTCGCCGTGCGCGGTCGGGGTCGCCAGGCGCCGCCCCTGGGCCAGGCGCTGGCGCTGGGCCAGCGGCAGCAG